>CAIRDU010000446.1 GCA_903877395.1 uncultured Planctomycetaceae bacterium | reverse complement strand
CGTTTCCAGCCAGATGCCAGTGAAGCGGCTGAGACGAGTTCGTGAATGCGGGCAGTGAGGGAGGTCGGGGGAATAGCAGTTGAGGGCATGGGAAGTAGCTCCGAGTGAGGAAACAATGTTGAAGTGTGTGAGTAATGCGTAAAAAAGTGGGGTATGGTGTTGTGAAGGCCCGTTTTGACGTGCCGATTCATTGCCCTGCTAGAAGAACTGTGGTAAACACGGGCCTTGGTTTGGTCGTGGTTTAGGTTTCTCTCCAGTCGGAACACGTCAAGAAGGGTTTTCAACGTCTATGCCGTCTTCCAACTGGGGCGCTCGAGCATTTCAAAAAACGTTTACGAACGTTTTCCAATCTCGCGGAGTTTCCACTCGCCGCCGTCGCTCGAGGCGACCAGCCCAGCAGATTTCGCTTGAGTCGCTGGAGCCACGGCAGATGCTGTCGGTGAATCCTGCATCCAGTGGCTCGAGTGCAGGTTCCGCCAAAGACACCTCAAGCATCGAGGTGTTCGTTTCACAAAACACGATTGGCATTTTGGCTGCAGTGCCCAGTGCTCCAAGATCCGTAGTGGCCGTGAGTGGCAACGCAAGCCTGGCCGTGACGTGGACCGTCCCTGCCAGCACCGGCGGATCGGCGATCACCGACTATGTCGTCAAGTATTCGAGCAACAATGGTTCGACGTGGACAACGTTCGCCGATCCTGTGTCGACAGCGACCTCATGCAGCGTGACGGGTCTGACAAATGGCACATCCTATGTGATCAAGGTCGTCGCCAAGAACGCAGCGGGCATCAGCCCGCCATCGGCGAACTCGGCACCTGCCACGCCTGCCGCCACGGTGCCAGGTAGTCCGACATCGGTCGTGGCCACAAGCGGCAACACCCAACTGGCCGTGACATGGACCGCCCCTGCAAACACTGGCGGCTCGGCAATCACCGACTATGCCGTCAAGTATTCGAGCAACAGTGGTTCGACGTGGAAAACGTTCGTCCATCCTGTATCGACAGCGACCTCATGCACCGTGACGGGTCTGACCAATGGCACGAGCTACATAATCAAGGTCATCGCCCGAAACGCAGTTGGCATCGGTCCGCCATCGGCGAACTCGGCACCGGCCACACCTGCTGCAGCAGTTCCCAGTGCGCCAACATCCGTCGTGGCCGTCAGCGGCAACACAAGTCTGGCCGTAACGTGGACCGCCCCTGTCAGCACCGGCGGCTCGGCAATCACCGAATATTTTGTGAAGTATTCGGGCAACAATGGTGTTGCGGGGTCATGGACGCGGTATAAGCCAGGCTCGCCAATCACAGCGACCTCATGCACCGTCACGGGTCTGACCAACGGCACGAGCTATGTGATCAAAGTGATTGCCAAGAACGCCGTTGGTATCAGTCTGCCATCGGCTAATTCGGCACCGGCCACACCGCTGGCTGCTGCGTTGGATCCAACATTTGGAACCCAGACAGCAACGGCTGATGGTTTCACTGTCGTGATCACCAACTACGACTCCGCCTACACGTGGGCTGGTTCGGCGACAACAAGGTTGTACGGTCAAGTGGAAGCATGGGGCTCGGTAGTTGTCACCGGCTCGGGTAGCACGG
>CAIRDU010000445.1 GCA_903877395.1 uncultured Planctomycetaceae bacterium | reverse complement strand
TCTGCAAACCGAAGCAGATAGCGCTCGCTCGGCGACGCTTTTTTCGTGTCTGGTTTCACCGATTTTGACCGAGCAATCACTTGCGATCGGTCGGTCGCAAACACCAGTTCAAAACTGGGTGACTGCTTCCACGACACAACGATTTCGTAGCAGGCTTTTGCCGGAGCCTGGATGTCGCGAAACAGCGATGAACCTGGCCGATCACAGACCAACTGGCCTGAATCCTCGCTCCACGCTCCGCGTTTTGATTCATCCCAGCCATTCAGTCCGCCAGGCACCGCCGTCGCGTTGGATGCCGTCGAATTCAGGCGCGTTATCCGTTGCAGCCACGCTCGCTTGATCCTCACTCGCTGCGGCCCCGCTGGCCCGCCAACGGCAACGGTCACGAACTCTTCGTCGATCGACTCGAGTCCGCCAATGAGGGCGTCATCCCCGCGGAGCTCAAACCGATACGCCCCAGGAGCAGGCGGCGGCGTTAAGACCGAAGGAAAACGAACCCGCACAATCTCGTTGACTTGAAACTCCAAAGGCATTTCAAACATCGGCGACTGCCAATAGAGCGTCTGCCGAGACTGCCCTGCGATGGGTTGGGCATCGAGAAGGTGGCCGGCCAGAAACCCGTCGGGAACGTCTAGGACTCCTGCACCGAGCGGCTTCGCGGGGTCAACTGCTCGGGCCGACTCCGAAGCCAGCACGATCCAGAAAGCTGCCATGAGCCAACACCAGCCGGCTTGAGAGTCTGGCCGGGTTCTGTGCCAATGGCTGCTGCGGGGCGGCATGATGATCCTGAAAAAGTTCGAGGTTGGTCAGCGTTCGTAGATTGGCAAAAAGCGGTAGTTCAGCGCCAGCGAAAGAAGCGTGAGCGATGTCTCCACCGCCGGCCCAAACCCCGCGCCGCCGGGCCACACGATACTGCCGTCTTTTGCCTGGGCTGCCTTGATCTCCTTGATGAGCCCATCGTTCCACCGCACCCATGTATCGACATCCGCCTGAAACAGGGCCTGCGACCTGTAATACCGAGTGTAGGAAGGATAGTTCTGGTCGCGACCCCGCGGATTGTCAGCGGCGTTTCTCAAGTATGCGATGGCCTGTTTGAATTGGGGCAAATCCTTTCGACCGGCAATGGAATAGACAAGCACGCCAATGGATGTCACCGCATCGCTGCCGCCGCCAGCTTGGCCAGAGTAGCCAATGCAGCCATTTGGACCGGTCATCGACTGATAGTATTGAATCGCCTTGTCAATCGTTTCGATGGGCACTTCAATTCCGGCATTCCTCGCAGCCAGCAGTCCCATCAAGATTGCGCCGCTGACAGAGGTGTCGGCATCCTGGGCATCGGGAGAATAACGCCAGCCCCCGAAGGGATTTTTCTTTCCGCTGGTGACAGCCATCCTGACAGCGAGTTCCAACGACGGCCCAATCAGTCGACCACGACTGGCGGCATCGCTAGCAGCCCACAGCGTGCGGTCGTCCACCGCTCCATACGCTTCTGCCAATGCCAGCATCGCAAAGCCGTGGTGGTACATGCTTGGATTATTGCTGGCCCCCACAAATCCAGTGGCGGCGTCCTGCTGACTGATAATATTCCGCAGGGCCTTGCGGATCGGCTCGCGGTAGGGGCCATAGTTTGGATCCTCACCCGATGCCAGCAGCACCATCGTGGCCATACCCGTAATGCCGGGTCCCTCCTGCCCCCCCTTCCACATGCCCGAGTCCTCCTGCGTGCGGACGAGATATCGGAGGCCGGCGTCGTATATCTCACGCACATCGCGTGGCACCGGATCGCCGTATCGCACCATCGGTGCCTCCGCCGCGGCCGCGGTAGGCCAGAGTGCCTCGCAAAAGCCCGTGCAGAAGGCCGCCACTGCAATGACAAATCGCATCGCAGCGTTGTGGCGGCTCTTATGTGACTTGGTTGCCAGCACTGTATTGTTTGCTCTGTTGTGTTTCACTGCTCGTCGGATTCCAGAAACCCTGATTGAACGATGCCCGCTCGCATCTGCTTCCCTTGCTGAACCAACTGCGACAACGCCCTCCACTGCCGCTCATTGACTGCGGCCTTGAGTCTGTTGGAGTCGACCTCAAAGAGCATCCAACACAACACCATGTGCCAGTTATTCATAACCCCTCGCTGCCGAGCCATGTCGACTGAATCCATCCGCAGGGGTGGCGTTTTTTCGAGCAGTAATTTCTCGATCGCTTCGTGCTGCCCCTGCAGAAGCCCCAGCATGTCGTCGAGGTGGAGCAGCGATGATGCCACCATGTCCTGCCAGCGATTCTCTCGACCGGCTAGCCTGTCTGCGGCCCATTTGTCGCCCTGCTCCCGATCGAGCGTTTGCTGAAGGGTTTTTGTAAAGAGCGATCCTTCCTCGCATGCCCGCTCGACCCATTGACGGCACTGCTGGGCGTTCTGATGAACGAGCTGCCATTGTTGCTGACCCGCTGCATCCTGCATATTCACTCGTACGCCCACATAGGTGCGACGCACTGCGTCAATCTCGTCGGCGAGTCGTTGAATATCGGCATCGATCGCTAGGATGAGCTTTGCTTTCTGCTCTGCCGAGAGCGAGCAAACGGCTTCAATCGAATCGGCTCGCATGATGGCTTGCTGCCGGACGCTGGCTAACTTCTGAAGCGAACCTTCCGTAGCCGGCTGTGGGTTCGGCTTTTCTGCTCCCTGCAGCCCGATCACGCCAACACCACCCACGCCAACAACACCTGGAATTTTGGCTTGGAAAACAACGCCGCCATTGTTCACAACAACCATCCCGTCACCCCTGATCACCATATTGCCACGAATCGCTCGATTCATACGGAAATTGCGATTCTGGCTCCCATCGGCAAACACAATGGCATCAAACTGCTGTCCTAAATTTTGGATATTCTGCTGTGGCTGCGGCTGGCCGCTCGACGGAGCCACCGCCACCACATCGTCTTCGGCCACGATGCGTGTGCCATGCGCAGCTGCCACCAGCGAGATCAACAGATGAGCCGCGCCACAAACGGCGGGAGCACAAACTCTCCGATTCGATCGCAACCATTCACTGTGCATGTGCGGCATTCCTTTGGCTCATCGTTTACTTCCCCCACCATGCGTCGCGATGGTCCATGCCGGGCTGACGGCTGCCTTCAACATGGTCATTGCGAAACTGCGTCGAAGGGGCACGCTCTCGCCAGATTTTCCAATCGACAGCCTGTTGCGTGGTGAGATGCGGCGAGATACAGACCTCCGCACAGTCTGGGGCAATCGCGGTATAGCCATTGTAATTTCCAGGCTGATACCTGATCACCTGAATCCACGTGGGGTCCCACTTCTGCCTCAGATCTTCCATGATTTCCTCCCGCTGCTGTCGAGTGAGCAAGAGTTCCGCATCCAGAATGGCAACGATTCGTTGCCTCGCCGCTCGAGTCCTTCTCGACAGACGAAACTCCTCCTCGCGGAGGTATGCAGCCATCTCTTCGGCCGAGGCCTCAAAACGCAGTGCCGAGGCCAACGCTCTCTGGACAATGTCCCGTGGGTCTACCGGTTGCTCGGCATTTTGGTTCCCGTTGCGGCCCTGATCGGGCGTGTGACGCTTTGCAAACCCCTCGGCGGCTTGGGTGACCCCGCTCTTGCCGGCAGCCATAATCCGCGATCGCTGCTCCAGCGACAAGCTCCCGCAGGTCTGGCGAATCACTTCGAGCTGCGCGTTGAGCATTGGCTGCAAGACCTGCTCCGCGTGCTCCCGAAGTTGTTTTCGCTGCGCCTGCAACTGCTGCTGCCTTGCCGCCTTTTCCGGATTCACTAGCGGCGCATCGACTGGCTCCGCCGCTGGCTTCTCGTCAGACACTCTAGTCTCGTTTGGTGGTGGTGCCACAGCTCGACTCGGCACTATCTGGATCTGCACCGCTTGCGCAACAGCTTCTGAGTGCGGCAACAATACCAGCCAGAGCATTCCTTGGCCGACAATTGCCGCAACGCAGATCGCCATTGAACGCATGGTGGCGTCGGTTGCGGCCGTCCTGCTCGTCATCACTCGAGCGCATTGGATCGATGTGGGGCGTCGAAAGTGGCACACCAGAGCGGGTAGGCGAAGGGGCCGGCGAACGCTCGAGGAGCATTGGGCCGCTGCGGCCCACAGCGACGAGACTTTTGCCGACCCCGAGCCGGTGTTCCATGTCAACCGAATGCGTTCCGATACCGTTCTGGTTGTTTTCATGGCCGAATGGAGCCTTTTTCAAACCGATTGAAGTAAGCGTCGAGACCCTGCCGAAATTCTTCCGGCAGCACACGACCCGCTGCGCCGGTGGCCTGCTCATCTTCGGGCCCCTCGCGTTTCACTTTGCCGTTGTGGCCGCGGCCCAAGAGCATCAGCGCCGAGTCGCTGGTGCTGCCGCTACCGCCCCCACCAGGAGACGTTCCACTTCCGCTTCCACCGCCGCCACCACCGCCGCCACCAGCGGCTTGTGACTCAAGCAGCCGTTCGATCGCCTCAGTCTCTGCAGCGATTGCCTCTAGAT
>CAIRDU010000444.1 GCA_903877395.1 uncultured Planctomycetaceae bacterium | reverse complement strand
CTGCGCAGTGTTGCTCAGGAGCAATCGCGGGCTGGCTTGTCAGGCAGTGGCTTCCGTGGCAAAAAACGGTCCATGTCGGCAAAGTTCAACAGCATCTGAACCTGTTCGACTGGAACGTTGGCCTCCCGGACAACGCGGTCTCGGCAGGCCAAGGCCGTCATGGTTTCAACGTGATGGTGGCCGTGAATAACGTCGGGTCGAAAATCCAATTCGATCAGTCGCGACACCACCGGCACGCCAGCGACCCGCAGCAGTTCTGCCACCTCGCCCAGATCGGGACTATAGGCAACCGGTTGGTGGCCGAGCCGTTTGAGTTGGCAGGCTACGTCATAGACGTACATCTCCGATCCGGCACGAGCGCTTAGCGTGTTGTTGGTCAGGAGAATTCGCATGGCTCATGGGCGACATTATGCGGGAGCAGCCTGCCAAATGCCTATGGCAGCACCGTTGTCTCCTTGCCCGCTGTCGTGCTGAGATCTCGCCACATACTCAGTTCAATGCTATCGGCAACGAAATGGACGCTGCCGTCGCACATGGCCACGCCGACACCGCCCGGATGCCGGCTGCGGGCGCCGTACATCACAGCATTCAGGGCTGATGTGGCAACGACAGCAGGAGGATTATTGGCATGGGGATGTTGGCAATAGTTGGCCTGTGCATACACATCCGGTGCTAAGGCGTTTGGCGCTAGGTAGGCAGAAAAACCTGCGTTGTCGCCCCACCAGATCAATCCGCGAACATCAAAATTGGAACTATTACGGCTTATTCCGTTTACGAACTCACTCAATAACAGGGTGTTGGTAAGGCCGTCCCGAATCCTAGCGACCGGGACTTTCTTGCCCGACTCAAAGGGCGCACCGGCAAAAGTGACTCCATTGTAGTTCTGCACAATCTGATAGCCATACGGAGTGATCATCGTGGTCGAGTTTAACGCACTGCTGGCATCTATTCCCGTATTGCCATAGTTCACTGCGTAATTGTGTTTCGTCAGCGGCGGCGAAGAAGGAAATGTCGAAATCTGATCGCTGGGGCAGGTAGCAAAGCTCAACTGCTTGGTCGTTACTGCCGTGTTCGGTGCCAAGTGATACCACGGGGCTGCCGGCGTCGAGGCGCCTTTTACACCAAAACCAATGTAGGCCTGAAACACGTTGTTTTCTTCCATGTAGGGCAGCAGCGCCACCAGCCAGGTGCCGTGACAACAATCGGAGGGAGCCGGTGGCAGCACACCCAGCGATTCGTTGAACAACTGCATTCCATGAGACATTTGCTTGATATTGTTCAGGCACCCCGCCCGCCTACCAGACTCCCGCGCCGCTTGCATGGCCGGCAGCAGGAGCGCAATCAATAGGCTGATGATCGCGATCACCGCGAGGAGTTCGACGAGAGTGAAAGCGATTCGGTATTCGCGGGTAAAGAAGTCCGGCGGTCGTTGTGGTCGCATCAATAATCTCACGGTTGCGATTCAAGCACGTTGTCAGACGAATGATCGGTGGCGTTGCCTTACGCGAGTTCCGCCCATGGAAAATCCCAAATGCGAAGAAAAGTCTATGATTTTTTCGCAAACATACAATCGCAGAAACCTTCGTTTCCTCGCCTGCGACGAGATGCCCATCAAAAAGCCATCAACGGCTTGCGAGGGCCGAAGTGGGCTCGAGGGCAGTGGGCGCCCGGGCCAGCGTCGGGTGAATCGGTCGCCTGATGCTGCCTGATCGTGGCATCGACTGGCAGCTGTGGACCTACTGTGGATAGCATGAAATGATCCATCCGGGCAATGCATGCCGAAGGTGGGACACATGCCGAACGATCCGACGCTGCTTGTGATCGGGCATCCCGGCCACGAACTGCGCTCGTATGAATGGATGAGAAAGACGCGGCCCACGGTGCTGGTGTTGACCGATGGCGGAGGAGCCAAGAACCATCCGCGGATCGAACGCACGCGGGGCGTTGTCACGCAGGCCGGAGCCGTTGCCGGACAACTATTTGGCACGTTCACAGACCGCGACTTCTATCGATTCTTGATCGATGGCACTGCCGAACCGCTTGTAGAGTGGACGAGCGCAGTGGCAGTTACGATTGCTGCGCTGCGGCCAACGACGGTGGTTTCGGACATGATCGAGGGCTACAACCCGAGCCACGATCTTTGCCGCTATCTCGAGCGAGCGGCGATTGAAATGGCCGCACGCAGCGGGTGGCCTGTGCGGGAGGATCTGTGCATGCCGCTCACGGGCAATCCACAAGAAGCGTGGGGTGTTCGCCTGCGGTAGCCGCAAAGAATCGTCTTAACAGACGCTCAACTGGCGGCCAAACTCCTGGCTGCTCGCGGCTATCCAGAACTCCTGGGCGAAGTTGAGGTGGCCCTTGCCAGCCACGGCGCGGAATGTTTTCGCAACGAATGTTTCTACGCGTCACCGACCGGCAGCCTGCTGGACGACGGACTCCCCGGCGGGCCGCCGCTCTACGAATCGCATGGGGCAGGGCAGGTGCAAGCGGGGCTTTACGAGAAGGTTATTTTGTACCAGCAGCACGTTCGACCGCTTGAGTGCAGCGTGCGAGGTGCTCTGGGACTCTTGTAGCTGTGCGTGGGAAAAGGGGCGGTTTCGATGGGTCGCGTCGGCTGGAATTCAATAGCCCAGGAGGCGGTTGCGTCGGTCCAGCCACTCCTGCTTGGCTGCGTAGAAAAATGGCGGCCTGAGGCTCGCGGGATACTCTTTGTCGATTCTGGCTTGCGAGTCCAGCGGCTTGGGTCCATGAAAATGCAGAATGGCCGCCTCCGGATTCGGTCCCCAGTATGGTCGCCAATTCCAGACGTCTGGAAGTTTTGTAATACGCCCAGAGTAGAACGCATTGATGAGCCCTTGATCCCAGCACAGACTCGGGAGGCGGCCAGCCAAGATTGTCTGCCGGCAGAAGGCATCAAAGCCGGGAGCTGTTTTCCGCAACTCGGGTACGTGCATCACGCTGACGCCAGAAGTGAAATGACTCCCCGCGCGATCCTCAGGGACCATGCCCCAATGCACAACCGTTGGCAATTCCAGACGCTTGAGAAACAAAACATCGACATCCGTGTAAAGAACGTATTCGTCATCAAAGAGAAATGGAATTTCCAGACGAAGCATTGCCGCTGCAGCAATGCGATATTCGTCGGGCCGCAGTGCGGCACGCATTTCTTGGAAAAAATGGCTCCCGCACTCGATCTTTTCAGCGTCAATGGGCGGTTTCGCGTAGAACCGCTGGTGGATCTGGCAACACAGGCCATGAATCGTCTGGGCGGGCTCTTTGAAGAAGAAAAAGGTCAGTAAGACGGCACAGCCGCGCATGCGTTTGAGCGTCTTTCTGGAGTGTGGATCAGCGCCGCCAACCTGACCGTACAAGACACTCAAGGCAACCAAACGCCGTGGAATGGGATCCACCTCTGCTAGCTGTCGGTGGCGCATTCAAATGGAAACATCGGGCGTCGGCGTTGGGTGAATGTGAGCCGGGAGAGATCGGCGGTGGTGACGCCGGGCGTATCGATGCGAACAAAACTCCGGCACACTTCTGAATAGGCAGCCACCGGTGCATGGACGCCCTTGGCTGCCAGAAACCGAAAGCCTGCTGGGTCGAGTCCCACGTGGCGAATCTGTCCGAGGCTAAAGGGAGCCATCCTCTGGCTGGTCACCATTACCGTGAGGCCGCGGTTGCTTACGAGCACTGCCGTCAGGCCTTGATCGAATGCTGTCAACCCACCGTGCCGGGGTTGTGATTCCGTGAATCGGCCGTCGCTCAGGGCCAAAACATGCCACTCGGCTGCCAGCGGCTCGGTCATCGGGACACCCGCCCACTCGGGGCTTCTGCCTCCGACGGCCAACCAAATGGTTGCCCCCACGCCCACCGCCTTGGCAGCATGCGCCGCTGGTTCGTCGCACAGGCACACAAAACTTCCAGCAATCTGCCGATCAAAAAACGCCCTTGCGATCGCCGTGCCGTCAGCCGGCGATCCGCCGCCCACGTTGTCGCCCATGTCTAGGAGGCAAACCGGCCCAGGCAGGGCCATCATGCCGTCCATGGCTGCATCGACGCCAAGCAGCACGGGCAGAAAGGTGTTTCGGTCTCGCCAGAGTCCGTCCCCGAGGGTTCGTGCATGGCTGGCCGCTGCCGCCGGGGAGTCGTTCGTGACGACGATTGCGGCTGATCCCATCTCGGGCACATCGGCATAAGGAAACCCAAGCACAATGCTGGCCGAGAGCACCTCGCCACGCGTCACAGGCCCGCCGTCATTGCGATCGAACCGCTCACGCATGCTGACCGCTGCCTGGTAATGCGGTAGACATGGGAAGATGTCCGGACTTTGGCATTCAATGTTGATTGCCAGCGGCGGAAAAGCAGCCGACTGCGTGGGGCGAATGTCTCCGGTAAGCGTGCGGGTCATAAGGCGTGCCGCCTCTATGCCGCGGGCTCGCTGATCGACATGAGGATTGGTGCGATAGGCGATCAGGGCATCGGTGCTATCCACCATCGCCGCAGAGAGATTCGCATGCGGATCGATCGTGCCAATGATCGGAATCTTACCGACCGCTTCCCGGACGAGCGAGAGCCAGTGGCCGTCGACGTCGCTGACGTTTTCGCTTGCCGTTGCCCCGTGTGGAGCGACGAGCAGGCCGTCGAGTGGGCCCGTTGCGTCGATCGCCGAGGAAAGCATTTCCATGAGCTGCGTCAAAGCAAGAGCCTTTAAGGTGCCGTATGGCAGGGCTCTTGCTGCAAAGATCGGCACGGCCTCGATCTGCGCCTGATCGAGGCCCGCAAAGAATCCGCCGACTTCGTGGTGAGCGTCGGCGAGGGCCGAGCGAATGGCGTCGCCCGTGAGAAGAAGATCACGGCGAAAATGATCCAGTTGCGTGCGTTCGGCCAAGAACGTGTTGGACTCCTGCAGCAGAGCAATAATACCGACTCGCGGCATGGTCTGAGTCTCCCTAGTCATCGTCGAGTGCTGCTGCGATCCAACACATAATAAAAAACCGGCGAGAAGAAAATGCTAAAGAGCCCGTGTTTTCTTCGAGCGTCGTATGAGAGGGCCGCGGGTAGACGCACGGATGGTTGCGGATGCGGGGCACTGATAGAGCGTCGACAAGGATCGGATCATTCATAAGCATAAGCAGAGTGCCAAGGTCAGTAGTCTAGAGAGAAATCCGGTTGTTCGTACACACAACGCCTGCCCCCCGCTGGCGTTCGGCAGGCGACGAAAATCCTGCCCAGCCGGCTCAATCCGACGGTAGGTCATGAATTGTTGCCCGTTAGGAAGCGATTACGCTTGCAGAATCACCGCGATGGCAGAGAATCAGGCAGCTCTCCTGATCCCTAACCCCCTTTAGCGGACGACCTGTGTCAACCACTCTTGCTCCTGCTGTGGCCACCTCTGTGGCAGTTGATTCGATTGCTGCGACGAGCCATTCGCCACGGCTCATTGTGCGTGGCACGATCCATTGGGAATACATGGTGCCGATCACGTTGGTTCATGTGCTGGCCTGTCTGACCCTCGTGCCCTGGTGCTTTAGTTGGTCTGGCCTCACTCTTGCGTTGATCGGCACGAATGTTTTTGGCACGCTTGGAATTAACCTTTGCTACCACCGGCTGCTGGCCCACCGCAGTCTGACTGTGCCGCGATGGCTCGAGCGAACGTTTGCCACAATCGCCGTCTGCTCGATGGAGGATACGCCAGCTCGCTGGGTGGCCACGCATCGGCTTCATCACATGCATTCTGATGAAACCGATGACCCACATTCACCGCGAGACGGTATTGTGTGGTCGCACGCGGGGTGGCTCTTTCGGCGTGCACCAGGACGGCGGACGCTCACGTTCTTGGAGAAATATGCCAGGGATATTCTGTCCGACAGCTACTACCGTTTTTTGGAGCGACGGCCTACCACTGTTCTCTATATCTATCTGTTGCACGCTGCGGCGTTTGGACTGGTGGGCCTCTTGGTGGGGAGATTTACTGGTGGCGACTGGCCTCACGGCGTGCAGCTTTCGGTGAGCTGGCTGGTGTGGGGCGTGTATCTGCGCACGGTTTTGGTGTGGCACATCACGTGGAGCGTTAATTCACTCACGCACCTCTTCGGCTACCGTTCCTATGCCACGGGTGAAGACAGCCGCAACAACGTGCTTGTGGCCTTATGGGCCATGGGCGAAGGGTGGCACAACAACCACCACCACGATCCGGCGAGCGCCAGCGTGCAACACAAGTGGTGGGAGTTGGATGTGACGTATTACATCATCCTCCTGCTTGAACGGGTTGGCTTAGCAACCGATGTCATCCGACCCCGTCATGTGCGGCAGGCCCGCTAGGTTGTGGGCAGCTTTGTTTCTTCCCTTAAAAACAGGAGCGTTTCTCGTATGGCATCTCGCGATTCCACTCTCGAAGCCTTGGGTTACCCGCTTGACCGACTTATGCCCGAGGGCACTCTCGTGGATGCGCTGGCGATTGTCGGGAACATCCTTTATGCCTCTGGGCAGGTTCCTTTTGACGGGCCGGACCTCACAAGCATCGGGAAGGTGCCATCCCAGGTAGGAGTGGAAGAGGCCACGAAGGCTGCGGCCTTGTGTGCCGCTAACGTGCTGCGGGCTGTGCGTCGCAAAATTGGCTCACTGGATCGGATCGAGCGGGTAGTTCGCATTACTGGCTACGTCAATGCCGAACCCGATTTCACCGACTGCCATCTTGTCATAAACGGCGCATCGCAACTGGTCAGAGACGTGTTTGGCGACGCCGGCCGCCACGCTCGCACCGCGCTTTCACTGGCCCAATTGCCGCTGGGCGTGAGCGTTGAAGTGGAGATGATTTTGCAACTGTCGTGAGCCGAAGCCTGAACTGGGATCGCAATGAGGTCAGGATTTCTCGTGCGTAACGCGAGGCTCGCGGGCCAGAAGCGGGCTAGCTCGCGGGTCGATCGGCACAAGCCAGCTCGTGCGTCCGGCTACGGTCGGTCCGTTGCAACCATGTATGGAGTCTCGCCTAGCGCTCGTGGCTGACCGCACCTTCAATGGAAGGCCTACTCGGATGCTGCTGCCACCCAACGCCGAGGTTGCGTTATCGCCCCCGATAGCAGTAGCGGCAGGACAGGCAGCACGTGCCGACGCCAGCCAGACAATCGCATCGCAGCATATCGCATGACAGTTGGGGCTCCTCGAGCATCGTACCGCGTTGGCGGGCTCTCACTGGCGTGCTTTCAGGGCGATGGCGTAGAGATGCGGGGATTTTGCATCGCCGGTCTTCTGCATTGTGATAAGCACCCGCACGAGCCGGCCACGCATTGTCGACGGAATTTCAGTGGGCCACTGCACGAGGCAGTCGAGGCCGCCATCGGCATCCACTCTGCCAGCGTTGGTGCCAGAGAATCCCTCGATGGGCTGCAATCGCTCGTCGAGCAGTTCCACCCGCATGCCACGGCAGCCATCGGCGTTGAGCAGGATGTCGAACGGCTGGCCAGGCACATCGATCGGCATCGAGCAGATCGATCCCTCCTGCGCACCTGGATTGAGTGCCAGCCAGCCCCAGCGGTCGCGTGGCAGCGTAGCCAACGCCACTTCCGCCCGGTAATGCGAGACAACATCGGCCGTCACCTGCCCGACGTTTCGCCAGCGGCCATGATAGATTCGCGTTTGGTCGCCGACATTCAGGATGCCGTTGCCCTGACAGAGGATCGTGTTGAAATTCCTTCCTTCAACGGGGGGCGCAGGCGAATCTTTGCGGTTGATGAACGGCTGCGCGGGGCTGGCGGCCAGTTCACGGAAGCGGACGCCGTCATTGGAGACGACGAGTCCAAGATCGCCGCTGATGTCGGCAAAATTCTTTCGATCGTGCCAGAGACCGTAGACACCTACGCACACGTTGCCGAAACTGGCAGCACCCACTCCAAGGTGCACCTGCGGGAAGGTGAACTGATCCTTGTACGTACCTCTGGCCACCCGATCGGCAGGCTCGGGGAGAGCAAAGGCCCACTGCCAGAGGTCGGGCCAGCGGTTGAAGTCGTAGGTGGCATGCGCCACACCCGCGCGGCCTCCGGCAGTGCCCCCCTCGCTGAAGGCTCCACCGCCCCAGCCGGTCCCAGAAAACACCTGCGAGTGAACGATATATTTGCCTGCGTGACGAATGAGCGAGCAGTGCTCAACGAACTGGTTGACAAATGGCAGCGCCGCGAGCGACCATTTTAGGCCGTCGGGTGACACCGCACACGCGATGCTCGGCAGGCTGCCATATTCTTTGATCGGTGGATCGGTCTGGTCGGGAAAATACTGGTAAACCATCTTGTACCGACGGGCAATGTCGGGCTCAGAGTCGTCCCGGATCACCGCGGCACCGCTGACGATCGTGTGCGGCAGGTCGAGGGCGTTGTTCTCACGACTTCCCTTGAAGAGCACTTGCCCCAGCGACGGCTTTCTCCAAGCGATGCCGTCGTCGCTCTCGGCGTAGCATAGCGGCCCCTGCACAACCTCGAGGTTTTGGTCGATGGCCTTCAGCCAGGCCGGCTTCTTCGCCACCTGCTGCGCCTTGCGGGGGGGCCAGTCGGGGTTGGCGCCGCGATGGCAGGCGTAATACCAGAGCCGGAATTTCGCGCCGTCGTAAGCCGTGTCATGCAGCACCGTGCCATAGAAGTGGGCGGCCAAGTTGTCTGGGGCGTTGGTGCCAACGGGGCTTGGCTCGAGAACTGGCGCAGCCCGCACCACTGGTTGTGAGAGATAGAGGCAGACGTTCTTGCGGAGAGGCAGCGACACATCGTCAATCGCCAGCAGCAGAAGCAGGAGAGCAGGGCGGAGTTCATTCATGGGGAACCCTTGGGAAGGATATTAGAGAGTGAGCCCGAGAGTGAGCCCGCCCGATGCGATCTCGTCGATCCAGAGTACTGAATCTCGTCCCATCTCTCAACGACGCGATCCAATGCTGTAAGTTTCTTGGACATGAGCAGGCCTGTTTCGTTGGCTCGCCAACTGGATTGCAGTCGGCGGCAGTCCATTGCCTTCCAGGGAGAAAAAAGTAGAGTGGTGCGTCTTGGAGTGCGATGAGGCGAACTGATCGCGATGGCACCACGTTTATCTCGCAGGCGCCGCTGGAGTGCACGCTCCCCCCCGCCATCTCGACGCCGTCGCGATTCGCTTTCCCGACATCAAGATCATTCTCGCCCACCTAGGCCACCCCTATGAGGGCGAGTGTATTGCTACGATCCGCAAACATAAAAATGTGTACGCCGACATTAGTGCTCTGCACTACCGGCCGTTGCAGCTCTACCACAGCCTTATGCTCGCGCAGGAATACGGCGTGTGGGACAAACTGCTCTTTGGCACCGATTATCCTATCACCACGGTCGACGCTACGATCGCCGGCGTGCGGAAGCTCAACGACATGACCCGCGGCACGGGCCTCCCCATGCTCTCGACAACCGAGATTGAGGCGATGATCTACCGCGATTCTCTTGCGTTGCTCGGGCTCAGATCAGTTTCCTGATTCGAAATCGTTTTCTATTTTCTCCCACGAGAGTGTTATAGCCGCAGAAGACCCAGCCGGACCAAGTCGAAGCTTCGCTGCAACCAACCCGCCCTGGTTGTCACGCTCCATTTGCTCGATCCGTCGATCTATGAGTTGGCGAGCCTGCTCGGCTTCGATGGCATCTGGATGGATCTGGAGCATCACTCCACAAGCCTCGAGACAGCCGCACAGTTCATGCGGTCCGCTCGCGACGGCGGCTGGACCGCGTGGTGAGCCAGCATGAACGGAAACTCGCGTGATCCAACGGCCCACATTCCACAAAAACTGACAGGTGGGGTATGCTTCGCAAACCGATCGGTCTCAATCCTTCTCGCGGAGTAACGCTGCTTTGATTTCGCATTCCACGTGGACCGGGCTTGTTGGCGCAGCCCGCGCAGACATCACGCCCTCTGTTGGCATCTTCTGTCGCAACTGGGGGGCTGCTGTCCACGACACGGCCCAGGGCATTCATCGTCCGCTCTTTCTCACGGCGATTGCCATCCAAGAAAATCCATCTGAGTTGCCGCTGGTGTTGGTTGATCTGGACCTCGGGTGGTGGGGCAGCCTCACGTACGAGCGGGCGTTTCGGCAACGGATTACGTCTTCACTCGGGCTGCCGGCTGAGCGTTTTCTGTGGTGCGTTACGCACACCCATGCCGCGCCACCGTTGAGCCAACCGGAGCCGCAGTGGCCGGGCGGAGATATCTTGTCGGCGTACCTAGTAACGTTGGAGCAGGTTGTGATTGAAACGGCTCGGAAGGCGATCGCAGCAGTCGAGCCTGCCACAATCGATTGGCACCACGGCCGCTGCGCGCTGGCCACAAACCGCGACCTGCCTGATCCCAGCCGCCGCACGGCTCAACCGCCAGGGGCACCCAGAATCGTCTGTGGATACAATCCTGCGATTCCCGCCGACGACACGCTCGTGGTGGGGCGGGTGACGGCTGCTTCGGGCCGCACGGTTGCGACGCTCACCAACTACGCGTGCCACCCCACAACGCTGGCATGGGACTGCGATCTGGTATCGCCCGATTTTGTTGGCGCCATGCGAGAGACGATTCAAGAGGGAACTGGCGGCGCCCCGGCAATTTTTCTGCAGGGCGCTTCGGGAGAACTCTCCCCACGGTACCAGTATGTGGGCGACCCTGCCGTGGCCGATGCACACGGTCGAGAGCTTGGACACGCTGCACTTGCGACGATCTTTGCGATGGAGCCCTCTGGTCAGAATCTCGTCTACGACCGCGTCGTGGAATCGGGCGCCCCCTTGGCGACGTGGCGTCGCGAGACGAAGGCCTCCAACCGCCTCTCAGGCAGCCTCGCGGCGATGCGTCACACGGTTACTATTCCGCTCAAAGATTGGCCTCCTGCCGCGGAGTTGGCGACTCAGTTTGCGGCCTGCTCCGACCGGGCGATGGCCGAGAGGCTGCGTCGCAAGCTGCGGATCCGTGAGGCTCTCGGCGATGGGGCAGGCTTCCCCATTGAAATTTGGGGCTGGCGGCTCGGTGAGGCACTCGTGCTTGGCACGTTAGCCGAGGCCTATTCGTGCATCCAGCAAAATGTGCGGGCTGCGTTTCCAGATCGCGAGGTGGTGTGGCTCAACCTCGTGAATGGGTGCCTGGGTTATCTTCCCCCGGCGGCGATGTACGACGTGGATCTCTACCAAGTCTGGCAGACGCCGTTTGATCGCGGCAGCCTCGAATTGGTAGAGCAGGCCGCCATCGCCCTTGGACACGAGTTGCTGGCAACGTCCTCATAGCTGCCCGGAGACTCGCCGTTGGAATGGAGCGTTGCCGACGTCGCGCTGATTGTCACTGTCACGGCGATGGGCGTGGCTGTCGCGTATCTTGAAAATCCGGAGCACAAGGCGACCGTCATGATGTTGCCGGTGCCGTTCACGATGGCCACGCTGGCCGTCGGTCGTCCGGTCGATGTGACGAATGTGATTGCGATTGGGGCATTTTTCGGCTACTGGCTTCTTGTGTGGCTGCTGCGAATGAGGCTGCAGATGCCAACCCTCGTGGCGATTCCTTTGGCTGTCGTTGGCTACTGTGTCTGCGGGCTGGCCATCGCACACGTGCCACCGACGGGCGATGCCGTCTTCTGGATCGCAGTGCTGGCCACGATGAGCGTTGGCATGGCGTTGGTCCGATTCCTGCCTTCACACGAGGAGCCGCACCATCGCTCGCCACTACCTGTATGGATCAAGGCCCCAACGATCGCAGCGGTAGTCTGTGCGCTGGTGGAAATTAAGCACCTGCTTGCGGGCTTCACGACGGTGTTTCCGATGGTGGGAGTGGTGGCGGCGTATGAGTCGCGGTATAGCCTCTGGACGATCGTGCGGCGAATGGCATGGCTGCTGATCCTGATGCCGCCGATGATGGGTACCATCCATCTTCTGCAGGACCACGTCGGCATTCTGGCGGCTGTGCTTCTGTCGTGGCCTGTCATGCTCGCGGGCCTTTGGGTCTGGCACACGCGGTTTGCAACGATACCCGCCCGCAGTTCTGCAGGCGATTGCGATGCCCCAAGGCGGCATGAGCCTATGCCCTAGGCTCGAGATATTGATGTTGTGGATTGAGGATCGCCCAGAGCACCGCGTCGATTGCCATGAGCGAGGCGAATAGCAGAAGGGCCGCGTTCCACGTGCCCGTCACGGTCACGAGCCAGCCGACAGTGACAGGAAAGAGAGCCGCTCCGAAGTTGCCGGCCATGTTCATCGTGCCGAATACGGTCCCCACGCGGTCTCCGCCGTAGTCGATCGCAACAGTGTACCCGGCCACGCCGCCGAACGTCGCCACGAACGCGCCCAAGCTCATCATTGCGATGGCAGCATCGATATTTGTCACAAACGAAGAGAGCAGGATCAACACCGAGCAGGTGGCCATGCCCACCACAGCCAGGCCCTGCCTTGCAATTCGCTTGTTGCCGGTGCGAGCTAAGACCCAGTCGGAGGCGTAGCCGCCCGCGATCACACCAAGCATGGCAGCCACGCCAGTATACGTGGTGAGCAGGCCCGATTCTGCGAGCGACACGCCGCGCGTTTCGCGCAGAAATGTGGGAAACCACGTGATGAAAAAGATCATGGCTGCTGCGCGGAGAAACTGCTGTCCGCACAAAAGCAACAGGGATCGATCCAGCCAAGAACTGGCTGCGAGGGAATTGGCAGCCATAGGGCCAGTTCGTGGCACAAGGGAAGCGGTGTTGTTTTCACGCACATCGTCTCCGTGTGCCATTTCTGCACGCTGCGTTTGTCTTGTGTCGAGGTCTGCGGACCGCGTTTGAAACCAATACGCTGCAGCCCACACCAGCCCCGGCAATCCGTACAGCACAAGGCAGATCCGCCACAGCTGAATTCCCTCGGTGGCAGCCCACAGGCCGAGCCATTCTAAAAGTTTTGCCGTCAGCACAGGCGCAATGGCGCCACCGGCCAACATGCCGGTGCCCAGCCATGCTGAGGCTCTGGCCCGCTCTTTGTCGCCAAAGAGTTGTCCGATCGACCGCACCGCACAGGGGAAGACGCCCGCCTGAAGCGCTCCCATGAGCGTCCATGCCGCGACCAGTTCCCAGTAGGTTCTTGCGAAGCCTGTAAGCACGGTGGCCAGTGACCAGAGTACGGTCAAGAGCACAAGTGCCCTCCTGCCGCCAATGGTGTCGGCGAACCGGCCGGCAGGGAGTTGGCAGATCGCATAGCCGAAGTACCAGGCCGATACGAGGAAGCCCAGAGCTTGGTCGGCATCCACGAGAGAAAGGTCTTTTCCGATCTCCTGCAAGGGCACGCTGATCGCGGATCTTTGAATGTAGGCGATCAGCGCCACAGCCCAGAGAAAACCTAGGATCTTGTAACGCATGGTGAGGCCACAGTCTCCGCGAGCCGCACGAAGAGCCGGTCGATCTCGCTGGCGGTTTCATCGTCGAGCGACCATCCATTGGGTTCGCGGCGGCGGGCCGAAGAAAAAAGCCCCCGCTTTACAAGCAGATATTTTTCAATCGCCAGGAAGCCATCGAGGCCTGCCTGCATCTGGAGGGCCACGATTGCAGAGATCGGGAGCGACAGCCGATAGATGGCATCGCCGTCTTCCTCCGCCTCCAGCGCCCGCCATAATGCCACCACGGCATCCAGTAAGTCGACACCAGGCATTGTGCCGATGATGCCCCGCCGATAACTGTCAACGAGGAGAATCCCACCGGACCCCTCGAAGATCTTTGCCCGACCTTCGCTGGCATCCCGCAGCTTGGAAAGATTTGGACCCAGCGGAGACGCCTCGGGTTTAAAAAGAATTTTGTCGTGTCCGTAGCGATCCAGCAGTTGGATATACACAGCCAGAGGAATCGGCTGGCCAAGATAGCCAGACGCATCTTGCACGATGAGCGGCAGGGATACGCTGTCGGCAATCCCAGAGAAATAGCCGACCAGCGCCTCAGAGGACAGGCGAGTTGCCATTGGCGGCACGGCCATTAAGGCATCGCAGCCAGCACGTTCCGCAGTGACGGCGTGGCCTCGAGCCACTCCAGTGGACTCTGCCCCGACGCTTACAAATACGGCTCCCCGGCCAGCGGTGAACTCCACGAGCAGGTCCGTCAGTCGCAACCGTTCGTCGGCATCGAGTCGCATCACTTCCGACACCATGCCTGTGCCGAGCCCATTGGCACCGACTGCGAAAATCCAGTCGATCTCCCGCTTGAGGTCGACAGTGTCGATTCTATCGCGTGCGTCGAACGGCACGTGTACGATTGGCAGCACGCCAGCGAGCGAGTGACGACAAGGGCTGCCGTTAGGGGAGTGAGTGTTTGTCATGTCTATGGGTTCCTTCCTCGCGTTCATTCACTTACTACCAATCGCCGACGCTGCCGTCGGAATACCAGACTCGCTGCGGCAGTTCCTGCTGAAAGGGATGTTTTCGGACTTCATCCTCGTTGATCTCGATGCCGAGGCCGGGCAATGCGTTTGGGCGCACGATCCGGCCCTGCTTCTCCACAATAAATCCCTCCTGCACAACATCCTGCCGCCAAGGCACGTCGGCATGCACCGTTTCGCAGATGATGTAGCTCGGCTGGGAGAAACCAAATTCGAGAGAGGCCGCTGTACTCACCGGCCCTTGCGGGTTATGGGGCGCCAGTGACAGCCTGTGCGCGTCAGCAACAGCCGCAATCCGACGGGCCGCAGTGAGGCCCCCGCAGTGTGTGATGTCGAGTTGGCAGATGTCGCACGCCCCGGCGGCAAAGAGTCGGGCGAAGTCGGCCAGGTTTGTAATACGCTCGCCGGTGGCGATTGGCGTTCGGACGGAATCCTTGATTGTACGCAGCCCCTCGATGCTCTCTGGCCAGCACGGCTCTTCCAAGAAGTAGAGGCCGTACGGTTCGAGGACTTTCGCAAACTGGAGTCCCATCGTGGGTGAAGGGCGGGCATGGCAGTCGACCATGATGTCGATGGACTCGCCGACCGCTTCCCGCATGGCGGCCACTGCCTGTTCGGCCACGCGCAGCGGCTTGAGCCCTTCCAACGGTAGCGTGGGAGGCACCGCCATCGACTTGAATGCCGTAAAGCCATCGGCTACGGCCTGCTTGGCCAGATCGCCAAATCGCTTGGCATCGTCGGCAGCGGTTTCGTAGAAATCTTCCATGCTGCCGCCGCCCAAATGGCAGTAGGTGCGAACGTGGTCTCGCACCGGGCCGCCCCATAGCTTGGAGCAGGGCAGGTTGGCGATCTTGCCCAGAATGTCCCAGAGAGCCAGGTCAATGCCGGCGATGGCTGTGGCCCGTTCGATGCCGTTCCCATGCCAGAAATGTTGCCGGAACATCATCTGCCAGAGGTATTCAATTCGCGTTGGATCCTCTCCAATAATCAGTTCGGAAACGTCGGCAATTGCGCCCACGATGCCTCGCGTATGCCACTCAAGCGTGGCCTCCCCCCAGCCCCAGAGGCCGTCTTGGTCGGTGACGACTTTGACAAAAATCCAGTTTCGCATTCGAGCATGGCAGACATGAGTTTCAACGCGGACGATTTTCATTGGGGCTCCAGATGCGTGGGTGAGGCCGACAGTCTATCAAGGAAAAAGCGTCATGTCATCGACTGAAGATGGTAACACAATAGGGAGTCTCGCCTTTGCAGCGAGCCAGCCCCTCGTTGCTAGCTATCCGTGAAAACAATCTTCCATGCCCCAGGCTGTGAAAGGAGCCAGCCAAGTGGCCCACTTAGACGACTAGTGGAAAAACCAAGGTTGGACGAGCCGATGTTTTTCACGGTCGGCAGTCGCCACATCGTGCGGCGTTAGGCGATGATGTCGTCGATCGGCGTGCCGTGATCGATTGCCAATCGCTTGCGGCCTGGGATTTCAAGTTGCCGGGAATCGAGGCCCAGCTGCTTGAGGATTGTGGCGTGAATGTCGGTGACGTAGTGGCGATTTTCCACCGCGTGAAATCCGAGTTCGTCTGTGGCGCCGTGCACATAGCCACCCTTGATGCCGCCGCCAGCCATCCACACCGAAAAAGCAAAAGGATGGTGGTCGCGACCATCAGAGCCTTGCGAACCCGGCGTCCGGCCAAACTCTGTTGCGAAGATGACGATCGTCTCGTCCAGCAGGCCGCGGCGGTCGAGATCTTCCAAGAGCGCGCCGATCGGCTGATCAACCGCAAGGGAGAGTTTTGTATGGTTGGGCTTGAGTCCAGAGTGGGCATCCCAT
>CAIRDU010000443.1 GCA_903877395.1 uncultured Planctomycetaceae bacterium | reverse complement strand
TCGCTGCGGTCCAAAGCATTACTGGCCGATGTGTCCGGAGGGATAACAGTCATCACGCCAGGACTGAGTTTGCGAAATCCGTCCTGGCCAACCGCCCGCCCACTGCTGGCCCCAGCCAAACCCAGCGCAAGCCACAGAAAGCCCGCTATCCGGAGCCTCTCATTCCACCAATGCCTGCCAATAAACCGCGCCACCATTGCCTATTTCCTTTTTTAGAGGATACGAAATATAGGCTTTTTCAGCCAAAAGCACCACAATCCTCTTATTTACCCCAGACTTCCTTGCTTATCCAAGTTGCCCGAATCATGCTTTGTGCACGGTCTGCCAAATCCTTCAATCTGCAGAAAATTGATCTACGCCGCAGCGGCCTGTCGAAAGACACTCCGCCCACAGCATTTTCAACGGAGAGACGGGACTCGCTCACAGACCGCTGTTTCCATCGCCATTTTGGGCTGTCACACATCATGCTTGCAATGAACCGCCTTCAGCCGCCGCGACCCTATACGCCTACGTCCCAGCGGGCGGTCGCTGGGATTACGAATCCTGTGGCTGGATTGCCTGCCACGGGCGATCGCCTTTTTGTCTCGGCGGAAGACTTCGATTGCACCGGCATTCTGTCGGGCCTCGATCTCTGCGAGTCACTCTACTGGTGGATGTCGGAACTCTATGGGCCTGACGTGCAGACAACTCTCCGGCCAGCATTGCCTGGGCCGGCTCTCAGCGAGCCAGCACTGCCGTCGCGAAAACTGCCGGCTCACGCCACGCGTAGAACGCCATCGCGTTCTACCGCCGCAGCCTGATCCACTTCTGCGGCAAGTGCCGCGTAGTCCAGAGCGCCGTGAGACTCCGGAGCGTAGTCAAAGATCGACTGGCCAAAGCTGGGGGCCTCTGCCAGTCG
Source organism: uncultured Planctomycetaceae bacterium (assembly GCA_903877395.1). Taxonomy (GTDB): domain Bacteria; phylum Planctomycetota; class Planctomycetia; order Pirellulales; family UBA1268; genus BAIKAL-G1-2R. Next base: position 21,607 of record CAIRDU010000443.1, on the reverse strand, counting down.
GATATTGCGGCGAATCTTTGATTCAAACACTTTTGCGCCACCCCACGCCGGATGCCTCCCGGCGCTCGACGCAAAAAAATCCTGCACATCCCGACCCACTTCGCCAGCGAGTCGCGTGCCGGCCTCGTGCATGCACAGCGCAACCCCCAAGAGCTTGAGCCTAGGATTCACTCGCTCCGAGACCATCTCGATTGTTTCCAGCAGTTTGCTCAGACCGTGCAACGCTAGGAAATGCGGCTGCAGTGGCAGCAGCACCTCGTCCACCGCAGCCATGGCATTGAGCGACAACAACCCCAGCGAAGGTGGGCAGTCGATCACCATGTAGTCATAGTTGAACCCGTCCGTGGCCTGCCCAGTGCAGGCCGCATCGGCTTGGATCCGCTGCCGCAGAATCGTCTCGCGACCAGCCTTGGCTGTGAGCGTCACTTCCACGGCTGAAAGATCGATATGCGACGGCAGAACGCGCAGATTCTGGCCTGCCGATACAGTTGCCGCAGCCAGCGACTCACCCGACACGAGCACGTCATAGGCCGAGAGCGGATGCGACCCAGGCGGCACCCCCACGTGCAGCGTGGCATGGGCCTGAGGATCAAGATCGACCAGACACACCTTTCGCCCGGCGCGAGCCAGCGCCACGGCTAAATTGACCGAAGTGGTTGTCTTGCCGACGCCACCCTTTTGATTGGCCACAGCGATCGATCGCATCAGAAACCTCTCTAGCGCGATTGCTGCGCCGCATAAAAAAGGTTCATGACAACTGAAAAAAATTGCTGGAAAACACCGCATACAACACCCGTCAGAATAGGCTTCTCGAGCAGTCGCCAAAAGACCGATTTCCGGCTTGATATGCCGCGTTTGCTAGAGAATAGGAAACTGAAGTGCAACTCCACCGCTGGCACGCGGCTTGCGCCTCGGTCTGGCAGGAAGGTGTGGCAGTGGGAGGCAAACGAGGGACAAGAGAGACGTAGACGCTCGCGACGGAACTGGCGGAAGTTCGACGAGCATTTGGGTTTTTCGATCCGTTTGAGCAATGCATCGCCGCAGAAGGCCCCCAGAGAAAAAGCCACCGCGAGAAGACTTCTGCCAGTTCCGGAGCCAATGCGCCACGAACTCCATTGGGGTAAACTCGCCTACGAATTTCGCGGGGCTACGCTCGGTATCTTTCTGACCAGTATTTCGCTAAAAAGGAACTCCACGGGTACGTGAGGACCCCAGCTTTGGCAGCAACCTAAAACAATCAACAATGAAGACAATGTTGTTTCTCATTGCGGCAATGGCTCTTTTCTGCGCGACCGTTCGTGCCGCGGACATCGTCTGCCTGACCAGCGAGGATCCGAACAACTATGACGCGGTCACCTTCCTCAACGGATTTGCGGACCAGGAACTGCGGCCGCTGGGACATCGGGTGACAGTCCTCGCGGGAAACCAGCCAAAGCCAACCCATTTCGAGGGACTTTTGTCCGCGATGCCAGATGCCGATCTGCTCATCGTCTTCGTGCGGCGGGCCACGCCGCCGCGTGAGCAGCTCGACGTGGTTCGCGGCCATCTTCAGGCTGGCAAGCCCATGATCGGCATTCGCACGGCGAATCACGGGTTCATCCCCAGTCCAAATGATCCGCCGCCACCGTCCGGATGTGCCGCTTGGCCCGACTTCTCACCGGAGGTGCTCGGCTGTCAGAATGCAGGCTACCAAACGCAAGGACTCCCATACCGCGTCGGCCTGCTTCCCACTGCGCCGCAGGACGATCCGCTGCTGGAAGGCGTCGACGTGGCCTCCATCCGGGGACATCAGTCGCTCTATCGCGTCCTTCCCCTAGCCAAGAACGTGCGGCCGCTGCTCTTGGGAACACCGCAGAATCGCGAGCCGCCGCAGCCGGTTGCCTGGACGCGAACCTACGGTGACTCGCATGCCCGTATCTTCTACACGAGTCTTGGGGCTCCGCAAGACTTCGTTCAGCCCGCTGTCCGGCGGCTCCTCGTCAATGCCGTGAGTTGGACGTTAGATGAACCATCTGGGCAGACCACTGGCCGTTCCGATCAATGAGCCGTAGCCTTTTCTGCGTCAATCCACTTACGTAAGCCGGGTCCAATGCGGCCCAGCCCGATCCGGCCTGGCCGGCCCACCACGGCAATCGCTCCTCCCCGATCGCTCTGATCACCCTGATCACCCTGCCAATTCTGATCACCCAAATCGATTGCCAGAATCGTGGGCTCACCAGAGGCCACCACCGAATCAGAAAACGCGATTGCTATATCCCACGCCTCAACTGGCAGTCGCAGGGCCGCGGGATACGTCGCGGCGGATGATTGAAAATTGCTCCATACAAAATTGGCATCCTCGACCAAGCCTCGCCTCAAGTGCACCAACCCTTTGGCGTTGGAAATATCCTGTCTATGGAGGGCCATCAGTCGGCCGGGGGCTTGTTCTCCAAATACTTTTTCTCCTCGTGCAAGAGATCGCGGTGCAAGCGTCCAAAGCTCAACGCGTGGTGCCGCCGATATCCGCTTCGCCGCGGCGGGGCCATAAAACGCCAAACACCTCCGCGTCTGTGCCCACTGAAACCAAATGCCCGTCAAGGCCGCAATCAGGCCCAGCACCACTAGGCCGATCACCAAGTGAGTGCCGCGAGCGACTGTTTTTTGAACCACTTTTTGAACCACTTTTTGAAGGACGACATCTTTCGGTGGCACCGCTGAAAGGACTGTATACTCGGGAAGAGGTCGGCTGAAGAGGCCCACCGCTATCTGCTCGACCCGCTCCAGCTCGAATGAGATTCTTTTTAACTCGGTCTCTACCCTTCTTCTTTGCAGGAGTCCACCGGATGCCCAACGCGTTTGACCCCTAACGCGACGCCCTTGTCGTGGCACACCACACCGTCTGGACAGAAGAGTACGAAGATTGGTCTCGCGCCGACAAAGCCCGAGTCGAATCGCTCCTCCACGGCAGCCCTCGCGAAGCGTCCGATCTTGACTATGTGCGACAGCATTCGGGATTTGCCCGCGTGATCACCGTCGCTCCTGCCGACCTCGAGCGAGTCAGCGTGGCCTAGCCCAAGCAACGGTGGCCCAGCCCAAGCAACGTGGCCTAGCCCAAGCAACGCACGCTTCCTTATTGAACAACCCGCTGGCTTCTCGGAATTTTTCGCTGATGCGCACCGCCACAATCCGCGTCAATCTTTCTGGTGCCATGCCAGGCCTTTCCGGCATGACTCTTTTGAAGAACATTCGGCCTGAACCCGCCCACGACCGCTCATACGACATCGCAATCGGCCCCGGCGTGCTGGTCTCTCTTGGTCAGAAACTCTGCGCAGTCGAGGCTCGCCGCTGCGTTATCATCGCCGATGCAGCCGTTCTGGAATCGCATGCTGCACAGGCAGAAGCCATTCTGCGGGCTGCGGGAATCGATGTCACCGCGATTGCAGTTCCAGCCGGTGAAGCTTCCAAATCGGTGAGCGAGGCCTCGCGACTCTGGAACGCATTGGCACAGTTGGCCGTCGACCGCAGCACTCACATCGTGGCCGTGGGGGGAGGAGTGGTTGGCGATCTAGCAGGATTTGTAGCGGCCACATTTGCCAGGGGGCTTCCGCTGTGGCATGTACCGACAACGCTCGTGGCTCAGGTGGATAGCGGAATCGGCGGAAAAACAGGCATCAATCTGGAGGCCGGAAAAAATCTTGTGGGTGGCTTCTGGCAGCCTCGCGGAGTGGTTGCCGACACCAACACGCTAGCCACGCTTCCCAACCGCGAGTTTACGAGCGGTCTGGCCGAGGTTGTGAAATACGGCATGATCCTCGATGCTGATTTCTTCGGCTGGCTGGAGTCTCATGTCCAAGCGATTCTAGCCCGCAATGGCTTGGCCGACCACACTGCCGCCCTCGTCCACATCGTCGAGCGTTCGGCCTCGATCAAAGGCAGCGTAGTCGAGCAAGACGAGCACGAACACTCGGGCCTACGCGCCGTTTTGAACTACGGCCACACGTTTGCCCATGCCTTTGAAACAGCCGCGGGCTACGGCACGCTCTTGCACGGAGAAGCTGTGGCAATTGGCATGGTGGCAGCGGCTCGGCTGGCCCAACTGCTCGGCCGTATTGGCCCCGACGTCGTGGCCCGACAAACCAAACTCCTGCAAGCTCTTGGCCTTGCGACACGGTCGATCGCAACCGAACAGATACCTGCCGAGCGACTCATCGACATCATGGCTCGGGATAAAAAAACCCTCCACGGTCGGCTGCGATTTGTACTGCCCACCCGGATTGGGCACGCAGAACTTGTGACCGATGTGGATCCAGCAGCCGTGCGAGAATCGCTCCGCCCCGAATGACAACTGGGACGGCCAACACCTGCTAGCCTCACCAACCATCGCATGATAGTCTTGCCACGAGCGACCACCGACCGTCATGTCAATCGGCCGTCCCTTACGGCCGGCTTCAAGTTGCTGGTTTTTGTTTTTCTGGAGGCAGAACCTTGGCTCAACGGATGACTCCAAGAAACCGCATGAAGGCCTCGCCGCTGAATACCATTCTGCGATTCGTCGCCCTCCTCTTCAAAACGACTGCCTGCGTGGCTGCGGATGGGCCTGCAGATGAGATCAGTGACTTTGCCAAACGGTTGTTTGCCGTCCGCACGATCTCCGAGGTTGCGATTGCACCAGACGGCCGGCGAGTGGCTTGGGTTGAGTCATTGCCGACAGACCCTGGCACGTTTCCGACTGGCACTGCCATCTGGGTCGCGGAGCGAGTTGATTCTAGGAATCGCGTGCGGGTCTCAGCCGGAAAAGACGCTGAGGAGCACGGCATTACTTGGGCCCCGGACAGTTGCAGCTTAGCCTTTCTATCAAATACAGACGGTGCAACGCAGGTGTATTCGAGCAGTCTGAATGGACAGCCTCCGCGACGACTGACGGACACCGGTGGCTTTCTGCGAGGCCTGCGTTTTTCGGCAAATGGACGCACTCTTGCGGTGCTTCACACCGGATCTGTAGCACACGATTCTGGCCCCACGAAGCCGCATCCGCGAGACGTGGGCGTGATTGGTGAATCACTCGACCCTCAACGACTGGCCTTGGTCGACCTCAACGGCGGCGGACTGCACGAGATCTCTTCGCCGCAGTTCCATGTTTACGAATTCGACCCCTCGCCGGATGGCAAACAGTTTGCCATCATCGCTGCCCCACCCCCCAGGCAACGCCAACTGGTGGGTCGCTGGGCTGTCTGTCATGGATGCCTCCGGCGGCAATAGCAAACTGCTCTACTCACCCGAACTGCAAATCGCTGTGCCGCGTTTTTCACCAGACGGCAAGCACGTGGCCATCGTGCATGGCTTGATGAGCGACGAGGACTCCCCAGGCGGGGAGATCGTACTCGTAGCAACCGATGGCCAACGCAGCACAACACACACATTGGAATCGGGACGGCCAACGTCAGTCTCGTGGCTGGCTTGGTCGGCCACTGGCGATCTATTATGGGCAGAGCATGACCGCGGTGGCGTGGCCATAAGCCGCGCTCGTTGCACCAATGGCACACTCGCCGCTAGCCAAACACTCTGGCGCGGCGACGAAATGCTCCGCGCAGATACAAAAGTGCAACCCTCTTTCTCGGTCGCGCATGATGGGATCACCCTAGCAATGACGCGAGAGGCGTTCGACCTGGCTCCCGAGGTATGGGCCGGTGAACTCGGCGATTGGCGGCAACTTACCGAAGAGAACGCCGCGGCCAAAGTGGAGTGGGGCGCCGCCCATAGCATAACGTGGACATGCGACGGTGGAGATCGGCAAGGATGGTTGCTCGAGCCGCTGGGATACAACCAAACGCAGAACAAGGGTAGCTTTCCGCTGGCCGTGTGGGTGCATGGAGGACCAGCAACTCAAGTGGCGCCTCGCTGGCCGAGCGCATGGACTCTTGCGCGAGCGATCGCCTTATCGCATCGGGGCTATTTTGTTTTTTTTCCAAATGTGCGAGGGAGCTATGGCCGCGGCGCAGCTTTTTCGCAGGCAAACGTCAAAGACTTTGGTGGCGGTGACCTGCGCGATCTGCTGGCTGGTGTCGATTGCGTGGTGCGAGACTGGCCCATCGACTCGGAGCGACTCGCAATCGCCGGATGGAGCTACGGTGGTTTCTTCACGATGTGGACAGTCACTCAGACGCAACGCTTTCGCGCCGCCATGGCTGGCGCAGGCATCGCCAACTGGCAAAGCTACTACGGGCAGAACAGCATCAGCACCTGGATGACGCCATTCTTCGGTGCATCGGTGTACGACGACCCTGCGGTCTACGCCAAGTGCTCGCCGATGAACTTTATTAAGCAAGTCAAAACACCAACGCTGCTGCTGGTGGGTGAGAGGGACGCCGAGGTTCCCTCGCCGCAGTCGTTTGAGTTCTGGCGAGCGCTGCGCGTTCTTGGAGTGCCCTCTCAACTGGTGGTGTATCCTGACGAAGGGCACACAATATCGTCGTACGAGCACCGCGTCGACTTAATGCAACGGATCACCGACTGGTTCAATCACCACCTGACCCCAGAGAGTCGACGTGAAAGGAACAGTCCATGAAGCGACACATGCCCGATCGCAGGCAGATACTCCAGGCGACGCTCGGTATGCTCAGCACGGGCTTGGCTTCGACCATCGGTCGGACGCAAGAGCCAACCCCTCGGGGAGTGCCATCTTCACAATCGCCCGTTGGAGAGCCGCGAGCGACCGACGGCGACAGCCGCAGTCAGCCCGACTGGGAGGAGCAACTGACGCTCACCGTCGGGCCTGCCAAAGCCGATATTGTGGGAACCGACGACAAGGCCTTGCAGGCGGCCATCGATTCGGTGGCGAGGCTCGGCGGTGGAACGGTGCGCATTCAACCGGGTCTCTACACGCTGCGAAATACGCTCCACATCCCGTCGCGGCTGCGGCTTCTTGGGAGCGGAGCCGAAACGGTGATCACGAAGATCGCCTCCGAGCCGGTGGCTTTGGCAGCCGACTCCGACTGGTACGACCAAGAGATCACATTGAAAAACGCGGAAAGTTTTCGGATCGGTGATGGGGTAGTGCTGGTCGTGAAAAATACGAACACCGGCGAAATCGATGTGATCAAGCGCACAATCGTCGCACGATCGGGCAGGCGGCTGAAGCTCAACGAAGGCCTTCGAAAGAACGTATGGCTCTCGGCTTCTCCGACCTGCGCCGCGCAGTTTCCGCTCTTAACCAGCGAGCGCACCGGCGATGTGACGATCGAGCAACTCACGCTCGATGGCGATCGAGAGCATAATGTACCTCTCAACGGAAACCACTCCGGCTGCGTGTTTCTCCAAGACTGCAGCCGTGTCACGCTGCGGCAGATCGAGGCCCGCAACTACAATGGGGATGGAATTTCATTTCAAGTCTGTCACGATGTCCTCGTCGAGAACTGCCACTCGCATGATCATGCTGGCCTCTGCCTGCACCCTGGGTCTGGCTCACAGCGGCCCGTGATCCGGGGTTGCCGGCTGGAACGCAGCGCAATCGGTCTATTCTGGTGCTGGGGCGTGCGGTTTGGCATTGCCGAAGGCAACAGAATCTCTGACAACTCCAACTGCGGTATCTCGATCGGCCACAACGACACCGATAATGTGATGCGCGACAATGAAATTACAGGCAGCGGCCGCGTGGGCATCCTTTTCCGAGATGACAAGGGGGGCCGCGACTTCTGGCCCCACCGCACCACGATCGATCGCAACCGCGTCATCAACACAGGCGACGGCATCGCAATCGATATTCAGGGCCGACCACAGGATGTGCGGATCGTTGGCAACGAGTTGCGACAAACACTGGCCCCCCCCAAGAACACCGGCATTCGCATCGGCGCCGAGGTGGGCCGCATCGAGTTAGCCAACAACATAATCGATGGATTCGCGATACCAATCGACGACCGGAGGCAACCACAATGAGGATCGTCATAGCGTTCTCCTGCTTCTTCGCCATTCGGCTCTGCGCCGCGGAAACCACGCCGTCGGCGGCGCAGTTGGCGGCACTCTCTGCGCCGACAGCAAGCCATATTCCAGCCGGACACCTCGCCTCGGCGATCAACCAAGCGGCGGCCAACGGTGTGGCCACTCTTATCGCTCGAACAATGGCCGAGGGCAACGACCTCGGCCTAGCCTACCCGCCGCTCAACACACCGAAATTAATTGAAGTCGAGAAGGTGCCTGCCCGCCTCGTAAAAGTCGAAGTGCCAACCTACAAGGACGACTACGATGAGGTCGAGCAGTTGGTGCCCGAGATGAGCAACGGCAAACCGACTGGCCGATTCATCCGCGGTAAGGTTCACGTGCTCGTGAAGCGAACGAAGACCGGCACAACGACAATCGAACGGCTCGTGGCCGATCCCAAAGGCACGGCACTTATGGACCGGGGACGGTATGGGCCAGGCGGCCCCGACATCTACGAACCCAATACGCTCGGCTTCAACGGCATGGCACTCTATGTGCTGGCCACCGCTGGCCAACAAAAACATCCGGCCACATCCAAGATCGCCACGGCTCTCTGTCTCCACATGGACGAAGTCGGTATTTCTGACCACACGTTCGATGTTGGCTGGCTGGCGGCAGGACTTATGGCCCTCGGACCGGATTCAAAATACCGCGAGTGGGCTGACCAACTGATTGCAAAATTGATCGACGGGCAGATTCGCGAGCCAGGCGAAGCGCAAGGGCTTTGGGGGCCTGTTTGCATCCATTCCTCTTACTTTACGAAGCTCTACGAAAGCCAAGAGGGCCTGCGCCTGGAGTTGGAAGTCAACCTGCCGAAGCGGCTGGAAATGGCCACTCCACAGCAGCAAGCCGCGTTGGTCAAGCAAGGCCAACAGATGCGAAAATTCTACGGCCAGTTCACGCGAGCCTATACCAATGCCGCCTCCTCCGGCACACGAATGCTGTCGATCACAAGGGCAAATGTCATGGAGCGAATGATCCTTCCTGGACTACCGTTCTATGCCTACAACCGGGTCGTTGCGGACGTTGAATCGACGACGCTGGCTGCGTTTGTACTGGCCGAGGCAAAACGACTCGAAATGCTTCCGAAGGAAACCCCTCGGATTGCAATCCGGGGCAAGAAAATTCATCCCGCTGAAAAGACAGCGGCGGCGCTCACGTTGGCCGCAAAAAAATTATCGGCCTGCGAGGGAGCGGACGGTGGATTTTCGGGGCTGACATTTCAGGCAGTGAACACCGCTTTCGAAAAATCGCGACTGCCCATCCCAAACGTCCCCTTCAAAGACTCACATCCATCGCTCATCGATCTGGAAACTGCCTGTACCTGCGTGATCGGGCATGCGGGGCTATCGCTCTTGGCAGAGGCCGATCCCGCGGCCATGCTCCCGCATGCAGAAAAGCTGGAGCGTGCCCGTGGCAGATCTGCGGCAATCGCCGAACGGTGGTACAGGGAGTCTGCCAAGGGATTTACCACTGGCTGGGAGAGCGTCTACAAGTCGCTTTTGATTTCCAAAGCGGCTCTCGCCAGTTCTGCGAGCCTACCCTTTCCGTCTCACGAGCCGTTGTCGGTGGAAAAACTACGATGGGGTGGATCCGCCGCCCCCTATGAGATCGTGCCGGGGTTCGCCGCGCTCTTCTCCGGTTCGGACTCAAAGGCTGAGATCCTCCAAGACGGCCTCTATCGCCAATTGGCCTACCGGCTTATCGGCCTCCAGGATGCCAACGGGCAGTGGATGGGCGTGAGCGTCGACCTGCTCTCTAGCGGCCGAAACGCGCTCGCACTCAATGATGTTGCTGCGTATTGGCACAAGGGTCTCAACAGTGATCCGCCGTTGGCCATCAACGGCGATCCCATCACCTACGACCGAATGGTGGTGCCACTGTGGGCCTATCACGCCGGTCGCTCTCTTGACGGTGGTGCCTTCCCGACGCTCGCGAGCCTTCTGTTCTTGTTGAAGTCGGTGGATGGGCCTGTGGATATCAGAGGCATTTCTCTCTCCCCTGATCCACCAAGCGAACAACCGGTTGTAGGCTCCGCAGCAGAACCAAAACGGCTCACGCCTATCGATGCGGTCAAGGGTGTCGTACGGCCGAATGCTGCACGCACGGCGCTCTACGATGCCGTGCTCATCTCGATGCAACTGAAGCCCGCGGATGTGCTGTCACCCAAGCCTGCGGCAAACGCCGCAAAGCCAAAGGGCGACGGGGACTCAAAACCAGAAGAACCGAGCGAGGAACTTGGCGACATCAACGATCTGATCGACCCTTCCCCATGATTGTGCATGATCGTGCATGATGGGAGCGGTGTTTTTTCCGCTCCCGATCTCGCACGAGAATCGTTGCAGGCCTACCGCATGCATCACGGCGGATTCAAATGTGGGCCATACGTGGCATAGGCCAAGCCCAATAAAATGTGCGCCGCATGACGCGGGTAGAACTGAGGATCGTCCTTGTGGCTCGGCGCGCCGTAGGAAGGTGGATACAGCTTCAACTGTGGCCACGGACCGTACAGTCGCCGGATGGTTTCAAGGCTCCGCACCGTCTGCGGCTCCGTGCCCCACTTTCCATAGCATTGCAACAGCGATCCGGTGCCCCAGAGAATTGATGGGTATTCCCGATTCCCAACCTTGGAAATCCGCAACTCGTCAAAAGGATACATGCAAATCTGGCCATTTTTCCAAAATTTTTCGACCGACTCCAACATCTGCTCCCGGGTCCATGGCAGCGGCACACTGCCGTTTAAGTCGCGGTAGATTTCCGCTCCCCAGAGTGTATAGATGTGGTGCAACAGGTCGTTTGGTCGCGACTGATTGAATCGATTGGGCATCGCCATGTACTCCCACGAAGGAAGGCCGTCGCGGAGCGTGACCGTGGCGACGATCGTTTTCACGAAACAATCCCGCCTCGATTCCATAATCGCGACATCGGCGGCTGAAAGACTCTGGCCGTGGACGTGCAGGTAGTTCGCAAGCGCAGCGAGGTACATGGCCGGGGCATTCACCGAAAAGATATCGTTTGAGGCCGTGGGGCTATAGCGAAAATATCCGGAGCCGTAACCTTCCAGCCACATCTCGCGGCACCATCGCAGGTGCACGTCGCGCATGAGCGTGCGAAACTGCTCTCGTTCATCCGGTTTCCACATGCCTGGAATGACATCGGCTTCCGCAAGCCCAAGCAAGCACACTCCTGTCGTGATCGTGTAGGGAGTGTGTCGCGGATTCATGGTTCCGGTGGCGCCTGCATCCCAGGCCTGAGGCAACCCCCAGCCCGGCTTTCCGTCGTTGTCTAAGTCGCTGTTTTCGACCAGCCAGCGAGCTGCCAACCGAACGCGACGCTGCCCTTCCTCCGTGGGACATGCCCGATATCGAAGTGACTCGGCCCAGAGAACCAATCCGTAGGTCATCGGCTGATGATCGACAAGGCCCTCCGGATCAAGCCCTTTGCCCTGTGATTCAACGGGAAAAGCAGCAAGCAGTTCCATGTACGCCAAACGCATGTCCTCACGAACCGGCAACTGCGGGGGCTGTGCAAAAGCCTCTGAAACGCACAGGAGGATCGACACCACGACCAGCCAGCCGACATACATCATCCAGCGTATTCTCATCGACACATTTCCCGGGGCTTTACGGTTTGGGAAGCAAGACGATATCGGTCCACTCCAAAGGCAACTCCAGCACGACCACGTTGCCTTCGGTACGAACATCAATCGCGTTGCCTTCGGTGCTGATGGCCCGAGCAACGGCGTGCCCGAGATCACACTGAATTCGAAGCGTCAGTTTTTCGATAGGCTCATAGGTGTAGTTGACAAGCACGAGTGCCGACCCGTGTGGTCCGGTGAGGAGGTTGGCTTCGACGACGGGCACCGAACAATCGACGACGGGCTGGATTCCGGCGGCCACCAGCGGCGCGTTGAAAGCGGCTCGCAGTTCGGGGTTCCATTTTTCGTCGAGCGTGGTCTGCTCTGCCCGAAAAGGCGACGAGTCCAACCCCGGCAGAAAGCCAACGGCCAGCACCTGCCCCTTGCCGTGTCGAACCCGCATTGCAGACGCCTTGCCATCGGCAAACGTGCCAATCACCTCCACGCCATCGCTCGCTATGCCCGAGAGATTCATCCGATAGCCGATGACGTCATATCGCGTGGGCTTGCCTCCCACCTCAAATGTCGCCGTCGTTAACGGCTTGATACCGGGCAGATCCTTCCGCTCGTTGTATTGGTGTCCTTTTTCCTTCATGAGCGACGCTGCCGCATTGAGCGGATACACGGCCGAGGCAAAAGGTGGCGTGAAGGGCTCATAAAACTGATCGCGGGTGGCGGCCCCGGCGGAGAGAAAGAGCACTCCACCCTTCCTCACCCAGGCGTCGATTGTTTCGGTTACTGTGCGACTCACGCAGTTGCCGGGTAGATAGAGCACCTTGTAGCGGTCAAGCAGACCGGCATCGATCTCTTCCTCACCTAGGAAATCTGGCTGGATCGAGAGGTGCCGCAGTCCCGCGTAGAGGAGACGGGTTTCCACAAAGACAGCCGGATCGTCTGTATGCCAAAGGTCGTGGCTTACGCTGGAGAGGATCGCCACCGGATCGCTGACGGTGCTGGCGGGATAGAGAACGGACTCTGCTTTTTCTAGAGCCCGGCTTGTTTTACTGATGCCCTCATACATGCTGCGAAGGTCCGACCAATAATTCTCGGTGCCGATATAGGTCGGACCAAATGTCCAGTAAAAGATGCTCTTCGATCCCTGCCCAAGATTGGAGTAGGCCTTCAGCCGGAGGTAGCGGTCGTCGCTGGGAGTGATCAGGCCTCGTAGGGCGACGCCACGGTTGCGGATGCCACTGCGGAGAATCGATGTGAGATAGCCGAAGCCCTGCCCCCCCAGCCACGTGTAACGAGGCCCATACATGTGATTGAGGCCCATCCAGTCCTCGGCGGAAACGATATCCACGGCCTGCTGTCGGCCGATTTCAAAAAGATCGAGATTCAAACTCCCCATGCCGATCTTGGGCGGCCCCCATGCATTGAAAAAGGCGTGGTCGGCCGGAAGCGTCTCGGTTTTCATGGCAATGGGGGGCTTCGCAGCAGCAAAGGTTTCGTGGATCAACTCAGTCGTTTGCCGCAACTGGCGAACCGACCACCACTGTGCAAACTTGCCTGAGTAATACGCCAGCCTGCGTGTCACTAGATCGGCCTCCCGTGGGAGCGACTTCTCGTAGAGCGACTGACCCTGCCACAAGGCTTTGTCCAGAGCAACGCCCAGAGTGGCGTCTGTTTCACCGCGGTCGCGGAGGTACTGCCGAAACCAGCCGTTGAGTTTTTCTGAGTCGACTTGGCGGAGGTCCATCGTCTGAATTTCGTCGGCCACGACATAGTGGGCCATATGCTCGTAGGTCCAACGTCCATCCACCGACTCGAAGTTGCGATGGATGCTAGTCCGCTCGCCTTGGTTCCATTGCTCTCGACCTTTGTCGGGATCGGCGGCGAGGTGCCACGTTGCGGCATACGTTTTCATCTGATACTCCTGCAGAATCTTCGTCGGCACGCCTCCCATCACATTCACGCCAAGCATCTGCAGCGTCTGGGTTGCCTGTTTTGCGAGCAACGGATCGTAGTGGCCCCACACGGCGGAGATCACGTCAAATCGACCGACGTTGGCCGCTTTCCCGCCGGAGACTTCGCGGGCCCACCGCAGATGGCGGGCAGTCATCTGCGAGCCGGTCTCGAATTCGTCCTTCTTCTCGCGGAGCGGATGGACCAGAAGGAAGGCGATCGTGTTGGACCCACTCGACTCGGTACAGTCGATCACCACGGCCGATGGATCTGCCTTCTCAGCCAGCTGCACCTGGAGTTTCACGCCGTTGGCGGGAGGGACGCCCATCACGGAGAGCTTCATCGACGGCCACTCGGCGATGCCACCGGCCCGCCGCAGCCTGCCATGCAGGCCAAACTCACTTGCATTGATCCACTCGCTCCACTGATTGCCAACGACTGCCAGCGACTGGGTCGGCAGACTCCATTGCTGTGGTCCGTCGTGACGAAAGCCACCCACGCCAATTGTGAATTTCTCACCGGCGGGTTCTAGGACACGGGCTCTCACGAAAATCTCGGCGTCGCAACGGCTAGAACTCGCAGCAACCATCCCGAACACCAACGCGAACACGACACAACCCCTTGCGCGACCCACAGTCATCATGATGTATTGAGGTCAGAGACCGCCCTCGCGATGCACGACCTGGCCGCCGACAACCGTGAGCACCGAATAGATCTTGGGTATGCTTTCCTCGGGACAAGAAAAAAAGTCATCCGACAATACAGCCAGATCACCCAACCGGCCCACTTCGAGCGTGCCTTTGAGCATCTCGTCACTGTGCAATTTTGCCGCATCGACTGTCATCATTCGCAGTGCCTCTTCTCGCGTGACCCGCTGGTCGGCCCCGAACACCCGGCCCGCCGCAGTCTTCCGTGTAATCGCTGTAGCCATCGTGAGAAATGGGTTGTAGGGATTGAGCGAGAGCAAGGGATCGATCCCCAGAAAATGGTCTGAGTTGATGGCCACCGTCACACCGGCTTTTCGCCACACATTGAGGCCGATAAACCGCGACATCCGCAGGCCACCAAGCGCCCCGGCAAGGGCATCGCCATCCTTATAATACCAGGCCGGTTGCGTGTCGACGCACACGCCCAGCCTCGCGCAGCGGACGGCCGTATCTTCGTTTGGAAAATACGCGTGAAGCAGCGTGAACCGCCGGAAGGCAATTGGGCTGTCGCGATCTGCTGCTTCAACGGCATCGAGGACCATGTCCACGCCCGCATCCCCAGTCACATGGGCGCACATCGGCCAATGCAGTCTGTGCCCCGTGCGAATCACATTGGTAACCTGTTCTGGGGTCATCTGAAGCAGACCGCGGTACTGCGGATCATCGAGACCGTAGAGCTTGAAGGCGTTGGGCCCGTATGGATCTCGCAAATAGGATGTGCCGTAGAGCACGCCGCCATCCACGCCGATCTTGAGTGGACCAGTTTTTACCCAGTGATTTCCATCGCCGGGGCCGCACGGCAATCCGCGAATGAATCGCTCGGTATCGGCAACACTGCCATCCGCATCGACAAAAATTGTGAGCGTCGTTCGCACCGGTAATCGCTTCAGCGAGTGAAGGTCGTTGTATGTGCGCCACCCTTCAGCGTCTGTCTTGCGGTCTGTCACGCTCGTAATACCAAGCCGACTGTACCGACGGAGAAGATCTTCGAGGACGCCTCGGTAGTCTTCTTGGGATGGTTCCGCTTGCTGCAGCCATGTGGCCGTGAGCGACGGCGCATTCTCGATCCGGCCGGTCGGCTCACCGCGTTGGTCCATCACGATGCGGCCACCGTCAGGCACAACTGTGTCCCGGCCGATTCCAGCGCATCGGAGGGCTGGGGAGTTGAGCACTTGCACTTCCCTGTTCGCATACCTCCAGACGAACGCGGCCGGTCGGTCTGGCGCAGCAGCGTCGAGATCGGCACGGTCTGGCATCCGCCCCTCGCGAATGCGTGTGACATCAATCCTCGGCAAAACAACCCATGCAGCCTCGGGCGTTTCGGCCACACGGTCTCGCACCCACGACTGGATTTCTTCGATTGATCCCAGTTGACGAAAAGGCAACGTACACTCGGATCTCGCTGCGAGCGTGGGGTGAACGTGCGTTTCGTTGAGGCCGGGAATCACCGTGCGGCCAGCCGCGGCGTAGACCGTGGTGTTCGGGCCCACCATCGCCATCGCGGCCTCGTCGCTGCCGACGTGGATAATCCGTTCGTTCCGCACGGCAATCGCCGTGGCAATCGTACCGCGGGCATCCAGCGTGACGATGCGGCCCCCCGTCAGCACAAAATCCGCTTGTTCAGCCGCTTCAAGCGAAAGCACTCCAACACACCACACAAACGCAATCGGCAGAAAACCTGCAACGAAATAGGCACAGGCACACCGGTGACGAGGATTCATGTAATGCTTTCTGAGGATTCCCCGCGGCCCAATGTTAGCGTGCCGTCATCAGCCACGCTAGCAGATCTCCCATCCCTCGCAGATCGATCTCTCGCTCGAATCCCTCTGGCATGAGCGAACGCTTCGAACTGCGAAGCTCTTCCAAATCCTGCCGAGCGATCGTTTCCTCGTTGCCGTCGGCCCCGCGAAGGGTGATGCTTGTGGACGATTCTGCCACCAGCACGCCAGTGAGCACTCTGCCGTCGTCGGTGATTGCGGTGTGAGCGAAGTATTGGGGTTGCACCTCGCGATTGGGATCCAAAACTCCGAGCAAGATCGATTCCACGCCGCGAGCTTGCATGGCTACCAGATTGGGCCCCGTTTCGCGTCCAATGTCGCCGACTTTGTGGCAGGAGGAACAGTGCTTGGAAAAAAGGCTCTTGCCTGCTTCGGGATTGCCTGTGGCAGTGAGGCATGGCCGGTACGATTCAACGAGTTCGTCGCGTCGCACAACGGGCACAGGGCCGAGGGTTGCCATCGCCCGCTTCCGAATAGATTCAACCGGATAGTTGCGGAGGTTTGTCACGACGGTGCGTTCGATATCCGCCTCGCGCACAACGCCAGCGTCAATGGCGTTCAAAAGTGCCTCGGCCCGGTGCGGGTTGCGATTGAGCATCGCCGCAGCGAAAGCCCGCAGTTGGGCCGACAATGTGGGCCACGCCTGCAGCACCACTGCCGCCGAGGATGGATCGTGGCTCCGACCCAGTACGGCAATCACCTCTTTGGCGATTTCTGAAGTCGTGCTGGAGTCCGGCTGCGCGTCAGGCGCCAGCAGCGTTGCAAATAGGTCGACGACGTCCGGTAGCGGTGCGAGAAAGAGCCCACGAATCGCCGCCAGTCGGGCTTGGGTGGGTTGTGCCGCGTCGGCGGCAACCGCACGGTTCCACGCAACCAGTCGCTGGACCACTGCCTTGTTTTTGTCGGTGGCCGCAATCGCCTTGATCGAGCCGCCCGCGTGCTCCAGCGACCGCATCAACCCCACCAGAACGGTCGTGGCGATCGCTCGGCCATCCACGCCTGGCAACTGCGATCCGCTGCGAATTCCTTCGTCGGCCAGCGCACCGATCGCTCCCACGACTGCGGCGACCTCTTGATCGTCGCCGCGACGCCCAACCTGGGCGGCCAACTCCGACAGCACCACAGGCGCTCCCGGCCCGCTGAACGAACGAGGATCGCCAAGCCACGCCACGAGCAACCGACCGGCACCGCTGCCCATCGATGTGAACGCCGCCATGCGGCACCATGCATCGCCGCCATCCCGCAACAAGATCTTCGAGAGAAGATCCGTTCGAATCTCCTCGCTGAGACCGCCTCCAATCAACGCTAACTCAAGACGCACTCGCGGATCTGGATCGTTGACAGCCATTTCCACCATGCGGTTGGCCAGTTGCGGTGCGACATCGCCATCGCCCACAAACTGCTCCAGAAGCCGCACGGCACTGGATCGCAGCAGCGGATCGTTTGCGTTGAGAGGTTTGTCAAGATCTGCGACGCGAAGCCCCCCAAGCCCATCGAGCACATAAAGGGCCACGATGCGGCCCCGGGGATCGGCTTGAGGATTTGCGGCCAGCACGGCTAGCGGCACCGCGGCAGCTGGATCACGTCGCTCGAAAAGCAACCGCTGGGCTGTTTCTCGGTGCCAGGCATTGGGGTGTTCTAGCAACTCCACTAACTCGGCTGTTGACGAACCAGAAAGCTTTGGTGTCCGACGGCGGCTGAAGTTCTGCGGCACCAGCCGCCAGAGCCGACCTCTGTCGCGTCCGCTGTCCAGATCCAGATGCTTCTTGATATCCAACGGCAGAGCGAGCGGATGTTCAATCACCTCCCGCTGCATGTCGATGATCCAGAGCCCTCCGTCTGGACCATTGGAAAACTGCACGGGGCGAAACCAATTATCAGTCGAGGCGATCAGTTCACTCTCTCGATCGACTCGCTCGGCCCGCACGCACGACCCGTCAGGCGTCAGTCGCTTGCGATGCACCAGATTGCTTCCCACATCGCCGATGACGAGCATCCCGGCTAATGCATCGCCAAATGCGTCGCCGCCAACCACGGTCACTCCGGTGGCGCTGGTGAAGTATCCGGAGGAACGGCCGCCCGCCTCGATGGGGCCAGTCGCGAGCCCACTGGCCCGGAGCCGCGTCCGGAGGATCCGCCATGGCTCCACTGGGCTGGACCGAAACACGGCCCCCTGCGGCCCCTCGGCCGCAACGCTTATCTTGGCCGAAGGCGGCGTGTAGAAAGGGTTTCTGCTCAGAAAGCGGTCGTCGATCATGCAGCGAATGGCTTGGTCGCTATTGCTACAGACATACTTCCCACCAGCAGCGTCAAAAGACATGCCGTGCTGGGCACCGCCTGTCTCGGGCCGCACCGCAAGCGACCGCGGATCAAACGAAAAATCGCGTCCGCTGACATTCACTCCACCGTCCCCGGCCACGGCTGGGGACGAAGCAACGACGGGCTTGGAAGCTTTCGCCGTTTCAGATGGACGGCGAATGATACCGCCAACGGCACTGGCAGAGCCGTGAATTCGGTTGTCGAGACCAAAATGAAACGAGTTCATCAGCCCCTGCACGTTGGAATCGCCGAGTCCTGTGAACACAATCCGCCGCTGGTCCGCCACTCCATCGCCATTGATGTCTTTGAGAAAAAGGATCTCCGGGGCATCGCCCACAAACACTCCGCCGTCGTAGCAGCAGATGGCCGTGGGCCAAGCCAACCCATCGGCAAACACTGTAGCCCGGTCGTAAATGCCGTCGTCGTTGTCGTCGTGAAGCAACCGCACCCGCCCCAGTCGCTCGCCCTGACGCTCGCTATATCCCCTCATTTCGGCTACAAACAATCGGCCATCCTCGTCCCAGGCAATCGCCACAGGACTCGCCAAGAGAGATTCGTCGGCCGCCAGTTGGATCTTAAATTCCGGCTGCACCCGCAGCGACGCGATCGCCGCAACCGCGTCCAGTGGCGGCACGCGAGGCAACTCGGCGGCGAAATCATCGGCCCGAGTCGATGCCCGCATGAGCGTGAGGCTCAGCACAACGGCGACAGCGATCAGCCTCAACGGCCATCCACAGCCGCGCGTCAAAAGTGTGAGTGCCGTGATATTGCACATCACTGCGTTTCCTCCAGAAGCGATCGGATCGTATCGAGCAACTGTTTTTCCACCTTGGGCCCGACAAACGAGGATGTTTGCTGCATTTCGTAGCCGCCCTCGTCGTAGGCAACGGCTGTCCCTATATAGGCAGGGCCATAGTCGCCGTACGCGGCCATCAGCACATTCAAATCCGGACGCATTTTTTGCGCCGCGAGTTGGTATTCCACGAAGAGTTCACCCGGCAGATGCAGCATGCGAGCCTGCCCAACGCGAAGGCAGGTGACCAGAATGGGGTGCCCGGAGCCGGCCCGCTCAACCCACGCCAGCCGGTCGAACGCCCGACTGCTGCTGGGACCAGTAGGAGTTTGAATCTGCGCTGCGAGCAGTTGCGCATCGAGGTGCGAGGCCGGTTCCAGCAACACCTCAGCGGCCGACCATCCCACATCACTGGCCGCCAGCGGCGACTTCACCGTGGAATCGAAGGCCTGTCGCATACCAGAAGCCAATCGCGTTGCCAGCCTGACGCGATTGGCCGGAGAGCCATCGTTGTACTTGCCGGCCGTCACGTTGCCGCCAGCGCCATTAAAATGGACATGCAGGGCCTCAGGAACGTCTTGGGATCGAATCAATCGGGCGATGCCTGGGAAATCCGGACTCGGCACGCGAGTGTGGTAATAGCTCTGTGGATGACAGGCGTAGGCCGTCATCACAGCCAGCGGCACATCCTCATTCCAAAAGCTCAGCGCCGTAACGAACGGGTCGATGACGCCCTCCGGTTCGTTTTGCAGGGCGGCTTCACGAGTCGTGCTATACCGCACAGCACGCACCTTCCCATCGTCTCCCATGATGCGACGGTTGCTGGCCACTTCTTCAACCCGCGCGCGACCAAAGCCCCAGTGAGTTGCTGATCGGGCCTCGGGGAGGGCCTTGCGAATCGCCGCACTCGCTCGCTTGATGACCTCGCGGTGAAAGTCGCCGTCGAACACAGGAAAATCCTTCACGCCCATATCTCGTAAAATACGTTCGGCCGTGAAATCACAAAACGGTGCGTCGTGTTGGTGGACTGCGTGCACGGCCACCCGATCGGGCCGCGTACCGGCCGCCTCGGCCATCGCTAGGCGAAAGGCATCGTGTCCCTCGTTGGCTACACCGATCCAATCGATGGCACACAGCACAATCGGCTCGCCGGCCCCGAGCAACACCACGCCGCGGCATCGAAGGGGTAGATCCGCATCTCGAATGGACCGTTCGTAGGCCATCGCCTCGCCCGTTGGTGGCGTGGCATCTACGTCGAATCGGGCCACCCGCACAAGAGCGTCCAAGCGTGGCTGTTGGCCGGAAATCTGTTCGACTGCGACTGGCTCAATGCCGCGCACAATCGCCTGAGTCGCCAATGGAATGAACAGATTCAGCCACAGGACGATCGGGGCAACGCCTGCTGAAACTACGAAGCCTTGCTTGAATTGTTGGCAGATTATAAGAGGCATATCACTCTCTTCTCACCAGACACGAAAACTCTGATGAGAGTATAGCCCACGCGAGCCCAATACGCCCCACTCTCGACCACACATCCATCGATCAGTACAATCCGCGTCGTTGCCAACAATCTCAACTGCCGCGAATAGGGGGGAACGATGCGATTTACGACCCAAGTGCGATTCATGACCCACCTCATCCAGTTGGGATGTTGCGTGATGCTGTGGCTTGTGCTGGCTGCTTTAACCCTCGCCGACAATCCAGCCGATTGGACCGGTAATTTTACGCGCAATCCGGGTTTTGAGGAAGACTTTGTCAACGCCAATGCCGAGCCACACGTGCTCAGCTTCAAGGGTGACTGGTTCTACAACCAACAGGATCATGTGCCCGACTGCTGGACATTGGTCGGAACTGCCACGTTGAATGAAAAGAATCCCCGCGAGGGAAAACGATCCCTGATCCTGTCCGAGAAAGCCACCGCTACGCAGAGCTTTCCAGGTGCGGTGCTGCAAGAAGGAGGCAGTGCCTGGCAACAGGCTCCCCACAAACCGATGACCATTCCGCAGCCCGAAAAACTCCTGCAGCCGTGGCGGGCGACAGTCTGGTGCCGCGGCGGCGGGAAAATTTCGCTGGGCGGTGTCGAGGCAGTTGCGAGCGGCGCCGCGTGGGAACAACTCACCCTTGAATGCCCTGCAGAGAAGGTTGCCAAGGACGGAAGCATGAGCGTGACGCTTACCGGCCCGGGCGAGTTCGACGACCTCACAGTGCAGGAAAAACTTTCTGCTGCGCCCAACCTCCTCGGCAATAGCGGGTTTGAGAATGCCGATAAGGAAGGGCAGCCCACGGGCTTCTCGCTGCAGCAAAAGTTCGACTGGATCGGCCCCACCTACTATGTCTGGACCGACTGGATGCACTTTCACGATGAGAATCGCGGGCCGGTCCGCGTGGATCCGCTCATTTTTCACGGCGGTAAGCAGTCGCTTCGGTTCGACGTCTATCCCGGCGACGAGAAATTTGTGGAGAGTGACGCCATCCTGCTCAACCAGGATCAGCCGCACCTGATCGAGGTGGGCGG
>CAIRDU010000442.1 GCA_903877395.1 uncultured Planctomycetaceae bacterium | reverse complement strand
TGGTCAAGGCTTTCCAGGACGTCACGGCAGCTTTCGATTCGGCTGGCCTGTGCATCTTCACCAGCTTCGCCTGGGGCTTGGCCGACGTCGCGCCGCAGGTGGCGGCGGCGTGTGGCGACGAGTTCACGCTCGACAACCTGAGCTTGATCGGCGAGCGGGTCTGGAACATGGAGCGCGATTTCAACAACCGCGCCGGTTTCACCGAGAAGGACGACACCCTGCCGCCGCGGCTGCTCAACGAGACCGTCAAGACCGGCCCGGCCAAGGGCCTGGTCAGCAAGCTGCCCGAGATGCTGCCCAAGTACTACGACCTGCGTGGCTGGGATTCAGGCGGCAGGCTGACGCCCGAGACTCGCGCCAAGCTCGGTTTGTGATCCTTCGCGCAAGCTCTTGAGTCCAAGGCGGTTTTCGGACCGCCTTGTCTTTTTGCGAAACCTGAAAGTCCAAGCCATGAAGCACGTGATCCTGGGCGCCGGTCCGGCCGGCGTGATCGCCGCCGAAACCCTGCGCAAGAACGCCCCAGGCGACGAGATCGTCGTCATCGGTGACGAGCCCGAAGCGCCTTATTCGCGCATGGCCATTCCCTACCTGCTGATCGGCAATGTCGGCGAGGAGGGCACCAGGCTGCGCCACGGCGCCGACCATTTCGCCAAGCTGGGCATCGTGGTCCGGCACGGCCGCGCCAAGTCGGTCGACACGGTCAAGCGCCAGGTGCTGCTCGAGGACGGCAGCAGCGTGGTCTTTGACCGGCTGCTGATCGCCACCGGGTCTTCACCCGCGACGCCGCCGATTCCCGGCATAGAAGGCCCCGGTGTCCACCCCTGTTGGACCCTGGCCGACGCGCGCGAGATCATGGCGCTGGCCAAGCCGGGTGCCCGCGTGCTGCAGATGGGCGCAGGCTTCATCGGCTGCATCATCATGGAAGCGCTGGCCGCGCGTGGCGTCAAGTTGAGCGTGGTCGAGATGGGTGACCGGATGGTGCCGCGCATGATGGGCCCGACCGCCGGCGGCATGATCAAGGATTGGTGCGAGGCCAAAGGCGTGTCGGTCTACACCGGCGCCAGGGTCGAGGCGGTCGAGCGGCCTGAGACGCCCGCCGCGGCCGAACCCGGCCTGCTGGGCAAGATCGCCCAGGTCCTGGGATTTGGTGCCGATCCGGCGCCCGCCGTACCGGCTGCGCCCATGACGGTGCGCCTGTCCACCGGCCAGCGCCTGGAGGCCGACCTGGTGATCAGCGCGACCGGGGTCAAGCCCAACATCGGCTTTCTGCAGGACTCAGGCATCACCTGCCTGGTCGGCGTGCTCACCGACGAGCACTTGCAGACCAACATGCCCGGTATCTACGCGGCGGGCGACTGTGCCGATCGGCTGGTTCGTCTGCCGTGCTTGTGGCTCGAGAGTCACAGTGGGCGCAGATTACTTTGCCCAGCGGCGAAATTCGGAGAGTTCCCGCCGACTGTCGTGCCACGATTGGCGCGATTGGTAACTCAGAGCATATGAATGTGGTGCTTGGCAAGGCGGGGCGTAAGCGATGGATGGGCGTTCGTCCAACTGTTCGTGGTACGGCAATGAATCCAATTGATCATCCTCACGGCGGTGGTGAAGGTCGCACGAAGGGTGGTCGTCATCCCGTGAGTCCCACGGGCAAAAGCGCCAAGGGTGGTGGTACACGCAAGCCAAGAAAGCCATCAGGCACCAATATTATTCGTCGTCGCAAGAGCCGTCGTTACGGTCAACTCAAAATCCGTTAAGCCGTTTACTGAAGAGCAAAGGAACTACCGGCCTTCGGGCCTGTGAAGGAAGAGGGCAGAATACAAACTGCCGCAATACACTATGGGACGTAGCGCAAAAAAAGGCCCGTACATCGATCCACGCCTGTACGAGAAGGTGGAGGGGCAGCTTTCATCGGGAAGGCGCGACCCAATTAAGACGTGGGCTCGTGCCTGTACGGTCGTGCCGGAGTTTATCGGTCTCACGTTTATGGTTCACAATGGAAAGCAGCATCTAAAGGTTTTTGTCACAGAGGATATGGTCGGTCATAAGCTCGGTGAATTTTCTCCGACCCGCACCTTCCGCGGTCACGGCGGCCGAGTAAAGGAAGCGGCCCCACCGACAGCAAAAGCGGCGGGTAAGTAAGTCGACAAATCGCCTCCGCGTGAAGTGAAAGAAGAAGTTCAACAAACGTCCACTCAAACAACACATGCGTTACACAGCCACTCATAAATACGCCCGGATCAGTGCTCGTAAAGTGCGGGCGCTGGCAGATCTCGTCCGCGGCAAATTTGCCGACGACGCCCTCGATATTCTGCGGTTTCAGCCGCACCGTGGAGCTCGCATGCTTGAGAAGGTGATCAAGAGCGCCCTAGGCAATGCGGAACACGCTCAGGCCACGGGCGTGGACGATCTGGTAGTGGTGGATGCTCGCATCGACGAGGGGCCAATGTTTAAACGGATTCGTCCGAGGGCTCGCGGCATGGCGTTTGGGGTGAAGCGACGGATGTCGCATATAAAAGTCGCACTCGACTCAGCTGAATAACTACAGAACCACAGTTTTTAAGAAGGCATTTTTCTCATGGGACAAAAAGTAAATCCAATCGGATTCCGGACCGGTATTACCGAGCCTTGGAAGAGCCGTTGGTATGCCTCCAAGAAAGACTTCCGCGAGTTATTGCTAGAAGATTTTCGGATGCGGAAGTTTCTCAAGACAAAATATCGCGCCGCAGCGATCCCCAAGGTTGAGATTGAGCGCACTCGCGACGAAGTGAAGGTGATTTTGCACTCCGCCCGTCCCGGCGTGATTATTGGTCGCAAAGGGCAAGAGGTGGATCGCTTGCAAAGCGAACTGCAGGAGCTCATTGGCCGGCGGGTGAATCTCAAGGTAGAAGAAGTTTCTCGGCCCGAGATTATGGCCCAGCTCATTGCCGAGGATATCGCCGATCAACTTACAAAACGGGCGGCTTTTCGCCGTACCATGAAGCGATCCATCGACACAACGATGGATGCGGGCGCAAAAGGTGTCAAAATTCAATTGTCCGGGCGTTTAGGTGGTGCGGAAATGTCGCGATGCGAAAAGGGCATGGCGGGCTCCGTGCCACTCTCAACTCTGCGGGCAAAAATCGATTACGGGTTCTGCGAGGCTCCCACGGCGCAGGGCAATATCGGAGTTCAAGTGTGGGTTAACCAAGGCATGTACGAGGAGAACGGCGATGGCGCTGATGCCCAAGAGGGTCAAGCACCGAAAAAGCCAAAGAGGTCGTATAAGAGGTGATGCCTCTCGCGGCAACCGCGTCGTCTTCGGCGACTTCGGCCTTCAGGCCGAACAGCCGGGGTGGCTCGCAGCTGCGACGATCGAAGCTGGCCGCATTGCGGCTCAGCAATACCTCCGAACGGAGGGAAGGCTATTCGTGCGCGTGTTTCCCCATAAATCGATCACATCTATTCCGCTGGAAACACGGATGGGTAAAGGTAAGGGCGAACCCGAGTTTTGGGCAGCTGTTATTAAGCCGGGTGCGATTCTGTACGAAATTGGTGGTGTATCGGAGGATGCGGCCAGGATGTGCCTCTCGAGGCTGGCGCATAAAATGCCGCTACGCGTCCGGTTTGTAAAGCGGCGGGCCATGTAGGCGGTTGTTGAAATATGCAGTCCAACAAGCATTTCGAGAAGAGCACTTCAGTAAAAAAATGAGCAAAATAAGAGACATTCTGGAGATGAGCGACGAGCAGATCCGGCTCGTCTGGAAAGACGCAGCTGAATCGCTGTTTCGCTTGCGGCTCTCTGCTCAGACAGAAAAGCTTGCGGCTCCCTCTGAGGTTCGGAAAGGTCGCCGTACGATAGCCCGCTGTCAGACGGTGCTTAACCAGCGGGGTAGCCCAATGGTGGCTGTTGTGGAGGATGCCGCTGGAACTACCACGCTGCCGACTCAGCAAAAAAAGAAAATCAAAAAATCAAAGAAAAGCACCTCGTAACATTAAACTCATTTTCAAAACTCGGTTCTTGAAATAATTCAGGAAAGCCCCAATGCCCAAGCGAATGGAAACAGGAACGGTCACCAGCGCCGCGTCGAGTAAGACTCGCCGTGTTGAGATTCCGCGAGTGATCCGCCATGCCAAGTACGGCAAGATTATGCATCGCCGCACTGTCTGCCACGTTCATGACGAAGACGAAACATCCAAGCTCGGCGACATGGTTGAGATTGTCGAATGCCGGCCGCGCAGTCGGCTAAAGCGATGGGAGCTTGTGCGAGTGGTATCCAAGAGCACCGCTGTCGATGTGGCTTCGCTTCGCAGTGGCGCGAGGGCCACGCAGATGCGTGAGTCGGCTGCCAAAGCTGAGGCTGCCGCAGCAACCGGTGGGGCCTCCCCTGCGGCCTCGAAATCTGCGTCCCGGGCAACTGAAGGGCGGTCCACATGATTCAGATGCAAACTAGGCTGGTAGTAGCCGACAACACAGGCGCAAAAGAAGTGATGTGCTTCAAAGTGCTGGGCGGCAGCAAGAAGCGAACTGCTGGCCTCGGCGACATCATTGTGTGCAGTGTGAAAAGCGTGATTGCTGGCAGTGAGGTGAAGAAAAAGGCCGTCATCAAGGCAGTGATCGTGCGGTGCAGGCGGCCGACGAGGCGAGATGACGGAAGTTATGTGCAGTTCGACACCAACGCATGCGTGATCATCGATAACGAAAAAAATCCAAAAGGCACTCGCATCTTTGGTGCGGTGGCCCGTGAGCTGCGCGATCGCAATTTCATGAAGATCGTCAGCCTAGCCAGCGAGGTGGTGTGATGCTGATTCGTTCCGGCGACATGATTGAAGTGCAAACAGGCAACTCGCGTGGTAAGCGAGCGAAGGTGCTTTCTGTACTAAAGA
>CAIRDU010000441.1 GCA_903877395.1 uncultured Planctomycetaceae bacterium | reverse complement strand
TCGGCTTGCATGGCGGCGATGGACAAAAAGAGCGTGAACCACTTCGTGATGTTCGACCGCAGGATTATAGCGATTCGAAGGGCCCGCGAGCGGTCTGGACGGCGGGGAAATCCTCCGCTACCGTCCGCCCCCTGACACAAGGCTTTCTCGCACTCATAGCCTGCGTTTTGGCAGTCCACTCTCTGAAAGTTTTCTTTCAGGCCGTTTACAACCTGCACGAGTCGTCATGATACCGTCCTTCGGAGCCACCGCGATTGCGCCCCGTGCCGCCTCGGTACATGCGCTCGACTACGTGATCCCAGCGGTGATTCTGCTATCTGTGTTGGTCGTGCTGGCACCTGTGCCACCTGTCATCGTGGACTTTTTGTTGGCCGCGAATCTGACGGTGTCGGTGTTGGCGCTACTGGGGGCTCTGGCTGCCCGCACTCCACTGGAGATGAGCGTATTTCCAACATTTCTCCTCGGCTCAACGCTGGTGCGTCTGGTGCTTAACATTGCGACCACACGACTGATTCTCTCTCGCGCAGCCATCGATGGCGCGGGGGCAGCAGGCCAGGTTGTTCAGGCCTTCGGTGAGTTTGTCTCGGCCAATAATCTTGTGGTCGGCGCGGTGATTTTTGCGATCATCGCGGTGATCCAATGTGTTGTGATCACCGCTGGCTCCACTCGTACTAGCGAGGTGGCCGCAAGATTTGCTCTGGATGGCCTGCCCGGCCGACAGATGGCGATCGATTCAGATCTGCAAGCCGGGACGATTAGCCGCGACCAGGCCCGCCTCTTGCGATTCGATCTCCAACGACAAGCCGACTTTTTCGCCAGCATGGATGGGGCCAGCCGGTTTGTCCGGGGAGAAGCGGTGGCGAGCATCATCATCACGCTGGTTAATATTTTTGGGGGCCTAGCCATCGGCGTTGTCCAGCATTCCATGTCCGTGCCAAAAGCATTTGAAGTCTATTCTCGACTCACGATTGGGGATGGGCTCACCAGCGCAGTGCCGGCCCTTTTTGTATCAGTGGCCACTGGCCTGCTCATCTCGCGATCCAGCCAAGCGGTTGATCTCTCCCGGGAGTTGGGGCGTCAATTCACGTCTCGCCCTCATGTGCTGGCGATCACGGGCGTATTTCTGGCCCTGCTGTCGCTCACTGATCTTCCCTTCCTACCGCTGGCCGCAATGGCTGCCATCACACTTACTGCCGCGATCTTGATGCACCGTCAAAAGCAGCAACCGGAATCAGCGGCCGAGGCCAGTCTGCTTTCGCCAACAACCGGGGCGATCACTTCAACCGGCTCGCTGCGGAATGAGGTTCTGGCTGAGGAACGCATCGTGGTGGAGGTGGGCCGGGGGCTCATTGGACTCATCTCAGGCCCGTCAGCAACCCTCCCACGACGCTCCGGAGAGTTGCGAACAAAGGTGGCCAGCGATCTGGGGATCGTGGTGCCCGCGGTTACATTTCGCGACAACCTTTCGCTGCCTCTGCGAAGCTATCGCATTTCCATTGCCCAAGACGTCGTCTGCACCACAGAGATTCCCTTGGGCAGTCTCTTGGCCATTCCTGCTGCCGGTGAGACGCTCGGCATGGAAGGAACCGAGGTAATCGATCCACTGAGTCAACGTCGGGCGATCTGGATTGGCCAGGCACAATCCAAGGCAGCCCGCTACCGTGGAGCAACTGTGCTCGATGAGACAGACTGTGTCGGCCGGTCGCTGGAAGCGGCTGTGCGAGCGAGGGCCGCAGAATTGCTCTCCCGCGATTCGGTGGCGCGGCTCATGGAATCGCTGAGGGCTACCCAGCCTGCATTGGTGGAGCAGTCCATGCCCGGCATTCTTTCGCTGGCGCGAATCCATCGCACGCTGCAATGCCTCCTGCGGGAAGGCGTGCCGATCCGACCGCTGTCAGAGGTGATTGAAATCATGACCGATCATGCGGCCGAAGCAGCGGAACCTTGGCAACTCGCCGAGCGTGTGCGGCGCTCGCTGGCTCGAGCCATCTGCCGTGGGGTACGCGACGCGGAGGGCAGGCTCGTGGTGGTGCATGTGGCCGATGGCGCAATCCAGTTACTACTTGCTCCGGCCACCAACCCACGCGGGCTTTCAAAACTCGTGGCCGAGGTGCGGCGAGCCGTACGGCCGCAGGTGGAACGCGGGGCGGCGGCCGTCATCGTGGTGCCAGCCGCAGTGCGACACAACGTGCGAGAAACGCTTGCACGACAGATGCCCGAACTGCACGTGCTTGCCGACGCAGAGGTCGCTGACGAATCTGGTCTTGAGATTTTTGCAACGGTCGGAGAAAAAATAGGAGCGACAGAAGTCGAGGCGTCCCGTGCGGCCTGACCAACCGGCGGAACAAACGAGAAGCAGGGCAGGGTGCACGGGTACCCGAATAAAGATTGAAGTTGAAGCTGCTGGCTGGACGATGGTGTTCAGTTCGGCGGCAAAAGGCCCGCACCATGAAGGTGCGAGTCGGATGAAAAGCGAGCCACGGATCATCGCAAGGGCGTTGGCCGATTGGCTCAATCGTATGACCTTTCATGGAGGATGCCGTAGTGAACCAACTTTCTGCCGAACAAGTCCTGGAACTCTGGAAGCAGTTTAAGCTCGACCAGTCGAACGAAGACCTGCGAAATCGCCTGATCGAAATCTACTTGCCGCTCGTGAAATACAACGGTGAACGGATCTGGTCGCGTCTGCCCGAGGGCGTGGAACTTGACGATCTCACGTCGGCAGGTGCATTTGGCCTGATGGATGCGATCGATGCGTTTGATATGTCGCGTGGCGTGAAGTTTGAGACCTACTGCGTGCCTCGCATCCGCGGGGCAATGCT
>CAIRDU010000440.1 GCA_903877395.1 uncultured Planctomycetaceae bacterium | reverse complement strand
GCATAAAATTCCTCGCCCATGGCTTTCGCGTAGCCACCGGCGGTTTCACTCGAACCGGTTTCCAGCGGCAATTCCACAAACTTTGCGCCGAGGCTTTGCACCTGCTCCTTCACGGCCGGCCGAACGTCATACGCGCTGACCTGCGCGCCGAGTCGCTTGGCTGTAGCAATTGCCTGTAACCCGGCCACACCGGCGCCCAGCACGAGCACCTTGGCCGGCTTGATCGTGCCGGCAGCCGTGGTCATCATTGGAAAAATGCGGGGCAGGGCAGTGGCGGCCAAGAGCACAGCGCGATACCCGGCAATATTCGCTTGGCTCGAAAGCACATCCATGCTTTGGGCCCTGGTGATACGAGGCACCAACTCCAAAGCAAACACCGTGGCTCCGCGCTCGGCAGCCTCTTGGCAGGCCTGCGGCTCAGCCAGTGGATCACACATGCCGATTAAGATCACGCCCTGACGCAGGCGGTCGCGATCGGCGGCCCATCCGTTGCCGTTTGCACCGCAAGTGCGAACGGCCAAAACACAGTCCGCAGCAAAGACTGCATCGCGGGAAACGATCTCGGCTCCGGCTGCCCGGTAGTCGTCATCGGAAAACCCAGCCGCATGGCCAGCGCCGCTCTCGATGGCCACCTCAATTCCACTCTTCTTCAGTGGTCCAACGGCTGCAGGCACCAGCGCCACGCGTCGCTCGCCTGGAAATGTCTCTCGAACGACGGCAACCTTCATCGGGTGGGGCCTAGGGGTGTGTGGAGGAGGGACGGGACATGCGATGGAACACAAGCCGCCTCGCATTGGGCTCTTGCAGCAGCAGAGACATACGGGCAGGCGGCACAAGTGTGCTTTCAAATCAATGGAATGGCAACAGCACGGCGATGCTGGGACTCGTTTTGACTGGCTAAATCGCTCTGAAAACAGCGAAAACCCAAAGATCATACGAGAGGAAATGGGCCTCGCTTGCCCGCGTGCTGCTGCACTGGTAGTCTTCGGAGCTTCCATCCGATCGGCGAAGCGTGAAACACAGCTGCCGTTTCGGCATTCATGTTTTAGGCAATCAGGCAGCAGAATAGGCTGAAAGAGCAGGCAGATGAAGACATTCATGGCAAAGCCAGGCGAAGTGGTGCAGCAGTGGTGGCTGGTCGACGCGAGCGACAAAATTGTCGGGCGTTTGGCGAGCGATGTGGCCATGGTGCTCATGGGAAAGCATCGCCCCACGTACACACCGCATGTCGACACAGGCGACTACGTGGTCGTGATCAATGCGGAAAAAATTCAGTTCAGCGGCAAGAAGTGGCAGCAAAAGCTCTACCGATGGTACACGGGCTACCAAGGACTCCGCTCTGAAACAGCAGAGCACCGTCGGGATCGCCAGCCAGAACTTATTATTGAGGAAGCCATCCGTCGCATGCTGCCGAAAAGCCGCCTTGGTCGCGTGATGCTCGACAAACTCAAGGTCTATGCTGGCGCGGAACATCCGCATCAGGCCCAGCAACCCGAGCACCTCGAGGTAGGCATCAAGTAGTCAGCCGGCAGCGATCAGTTTGATTGCTGCTCAAAAGAATTCAAACGCATTCCTATCAAACACAGAGGATCACGATGGCCGTCGAGCAGAATGTAAAGTCAGTCCGGTCGGGAGAAGATGTGATTGCCACAGGCCGCCGCAAGACGGCTGTGGCTCGCGTGAGGCTCCGCGCTGGCTCTGGCACAATCAAAGTGAACGGCCGGGAACTTGACGCCTATTTCCCATCGATTAAAGATCGGGTGCTCGTTTCAGGCGCGCTTGAACACGTCGGTAAACAGTCGGCTGTCAATATAGTGATCACGGTCAACGGCGGCGGACTGAACGGCCAAGCAGGTGCCTGCCGACTGGGGATTGCTCGTGCACTCAAGTCGTTTGACGTAGAATTGGCCGAAACGCTTCGGCACAGCGGTCTGCTGACTCGCGATGGACGCATGAAAGAACGCAAGAAGTACGGTCTCCGTGGCGCTCGCCGCGGCACGCAGTTCTCGAAGCGTTAAATTGTCGCCATCTGAACCGGAATCTGCTGCGTTCGGCAATCGCCACCAAGCTCGTCTTGAGGCATTAGGGATGCGACGCCGCGAGGGTGGTTGGGCGGCACGCACAATCGCTCGAACCGGAAAACTCGACACTTTCAGGGCATTCTCTGCGATTGCTTCTGCCAAATAGCCGAAGGCATACTTGAGCGTGTGACCGAGGGCTTGGTCGCGTAGGCCGTGCATCCTCGACAGTCTTCTTTCCTCTAGCAGAGGGTTTGAATCAATGACCGTGCGGCGTTCTCTAACCGTTCTTCTTGTCGTGAGTGCGGGCGTCATGCCGTTAGTATCTCAACCGACCTTGGCGCGCGAACCGCGACCTGCGGGAGTTTCTTCAACGGTATTGGCGGCGAGAGCACCCGACGTGCTGGAGGCCGAGGCGCAAGGACTCGTGAGCGTTCGGTATATCCCCAATGACTCGCGATCGGCGCAAATCATTGTCACCAACCGTTCTAAGCGGCCCGTGACCCTCCGTCTGCCCGATGCTTTTACGGGCACGCCCGTACTGGCACAAATGGGCGGCATGGGCATGGGTATGGGGGGTGGTCAACAAAACCGTGCCGTTTTCGGCGCGCAGCCGCAGCAAACAGGTGGCGGTGGACTTGGCGGCCAAGGCATGAACGGGATGGGTGGCATGGGCGGCGGTGGCGGCGGCGCATTCTCGATTCCACCACAGAAAATGCGTGTTTTTCGCGTTACAACTGTCTGCCTAGAGCATGGGAAGCCCGAGCCTTCGAGCGGTTATCCCTACAGGTTGGCTGCGTTGCAATCATTCTCCACTGACGCAAAACTGGCTGTCGTTATGGAGAGCTTGGGACGGGGTGAACTTTCGCAGAAGATCGCACAGGCCGCCGCGTGGCACCTAGCCAATGGCATGTCATGGGAAGAGTTGGCAGCCGAGGCGATCGACCACGCCGGAGGGGACCCCGATGAGGCGTACTTCACACCCGACGAGTTGATGGCGGCACACCGCGTGGTCGGACTGGCGACCCAGCAGGCTGCCCTGCGAAAAACAGCCGATACCGCTGGGAACTCGTCGGCTGCAGCAGTTCAATAGCATTCCTGTGGGTGAAGTTCACGCGAGTCAGCGCATCCTCGCCTCGCCTCGAAGCGGAGGCTTTGTCCGTCCCTCGAAGCGGAGGCTTTGTCCGTCCCATGTGGATTTCTGCCGCCCCTCAAGCTTTCGCCGACGTCCATGCCTCCGTCATCGAACTTCTCCAAAACTGTCGCGACTCCAAAGTGACGGCCGGAGGAGCTAGTGGCGGGATGCACTTCTAGTATTCGCCAGAGGTGGCTTCATTGCCAGCACGTGTGGCGAGGGCTTTCCAAGTCGCGACATCGATGCTGTCGGCAATGGCTCGCACGCTGCCATCCATCATCGCCGAGTGGACAAGCCCACTGTGATAACTCCTAGACGTAACGGCCGCGAGCGTGGGAACCGTCAACGATTTGCCCTCTCGCTGATTCGTCCAGTCGATCTCTTCCTCGACGCCGTTGATCGCCTTCATCACCCGCGTGTTGGGCGGAAAAACGGCCGTAAAACCAGACTGGTGCACGCGTCCGTCGACCCATTCGGTGTGGCCGGTAACTTTATCAATTCCACCGAGTGCGGCTATGGCGGATGGGTCGGTTGGCACTGGGGAACTGATCGTTTGGGTAGCAGCTTCGCGAGCGTAGGTCGTGTAGGCCTTGACCTCCGAAAACGCTAGCGTTTTTGAGAGACCGTCGGAAAAACTCGCAGGTTTCAGTTTGCCGTTGACTTGAAAAGCACCGTCGCCAATCGTCCCGCCCGCAACCCCAAGGGATGGGTCGAGTATTTTCCACGTCCCCATGTTCACCCCATAGTTGAGTGGATAGTGCCGCTCTGTCCCATCGATTCGCGCCTCATTTTTTCGTTCCGATGGACACAAAAGCACTGGGATTTTAAGCGAGGATAGAAGCGTGGTTCCCGCAGTTCCCCCGAGCATGGCCGTGTGATAGTCGTTGGTGAGTTGACGCTGGATGTCCGCACCGACGGCCAGATCCTCCACAAACGGAAGCAGTCGCGATTGAGCCGACCAGTTAAGTGCCGCATCGCCGTTGGTGCCCGACCAACCAAAGCTTGGTGGATACCGACGGAAGGCATTTTCAAAATTGTGGAGTGCCAAGCCAAGTTGCTTGAGGTTGTTTTGGCAGCTCATCCGCCGCCCCGCCTCCCTCGCAGCCTGTACGGCAGGCAGAAG
>CAIRDU010000439.1 GCA_903877395.1 uncultured Planctomycetaceae bacterium | reverse complement strand
GGGAAGAGGCCTCTGGGGCAATCCTTTGTTCGAACTGGATCACCGGTGAAAGCCCCTCAGGCTTTGTTTGATCGTTCGACCAGAAACACGCCTTCTTCTCCCGATCCCGCGATCCACGATTGCGCGAGACGCAGCCCTTGGCTCCGCAATCCGAACTCGAGAGAGCTGAGTGTGTGACGGATGGAAAAGAACAGGCGGACTCGTTCACCGGGTTCCAAACAAAAGGTCTCGCTATCAAGAACCCATTCCGAACTCCGTGACACCACCCAGTCGGCCGCGATTCGCGCACAACCCGGCAATCCTAGATCCCGCTCGACGTGAAACTCCACCGAACCGGCCTCCGCCGAAACCCCGTGGTCTTCGAGCAACGTCCGTAGCCAGACCTTGGTCTCGGGATTGTTGTATTGAGGCAGAACCGTGCGGACTCCTGTTTCCAAATCAGGACCCGGGGCCAGATTGGCGCTAAAGAGCATCCGATCTCCGGGACGCAGCCACGAGGCCATGCGCTCGAAGATGAACTCCGGCTCGAAGTTCGGAAGCATCCCGAAGAGCGTCAAGAAACGGCGCGCGCCGCTGGGTAACAACGGATCGATGGCAGCGGAGAGGTCGGCGGTGTCGGTGAGGTCGGCGGCGATTGGATGCACCGTGAGGCCCGGGCTCTGGGCCAACGCTTCCTCCCGTGAAATCAACACCAACGGCACACTCACATCCAGCGGCAGGTAGGTCACCGAAGAGGCCCGGACCACTAAGGCCGCGACGACGCGAGCCTCTTTGTGACCACTTCCGCAACCCAATCCGATGCAGCCCCAATGGCCCGGCGCCAGACCCACCACCGACTCACGGGCGGCCTGATCGTAAATGGATCGGGAATCTTGTGCCGTGACGGCTGGGGAATAGGCAGCATGCACCTCCATCCAACGACGAGCCCGACGGGCCGTGTCATAATGAAACGCCCCATGAATGCGACGGGTCTGAAACGAGGCACGCAACCGGGCGTGAACCGCATCCGGAAACAGGCTCGGATGGATGGCCACCGAAACGCAGGGCGATATCATTCGTGGCGAGAGCAAACGGGGCCCACCCTCTCGCATCAAGCTCCAAGCCCGAACGGTTGACCCCACGCCTCGGGGGATTTCTGGAATCTTCCCAAGACTGCAGACCGATCCTCTGCTTCGATTTCAAGTGTTGAGCGCAAACCGGACCCCACCCGCACCCCCTCACCGCAGCCTTTCACGCCGTGGATGGATCACTGGCTTGCTGGTCGCCCCGTCTCTGCTTTCGGGTGTTCAGCTCTTGGCAGAAGCCCCCGCCAAAACAAAGGTTTCTTATCCCGAACGGGTGGTCCGAGAGGTCGAAGGCTGGACCGTCCGGATCGACAAACGTCTGTGGTCCGAACAACGCCCCGCCACCGACAAAGCCCTGGAACTGCTGGCGGTCCAACTGCGCGAAATCATTCAGGTCGTCCCCGCGCCGGCCGTCCAACCCCTGCGCAAGATCACCCTCTGGTTCACCCGCGCCTACCCGGGCCAAGGGGGACGGGCCGAGTATCATCCGGGTGCGGGATGGCTGCGCGACAACGGCCGCGACCCCGCCATGGTGCACGGCGTCGAATTCACCGACATCCCAGACTTC
>CAIRDU010000438.1 GCA_903877395.1 uncultured Planctomycetaceae bacterium | reverse complement strand
CCTAGAAGCCAAGGCGGTGGAAGCGGCGCGGAGCCGAAGTTTCAAAAACTGCAAAAGTCGCAGTTAGAATGTGAGGCTGTCTTCAGCAAAGTAGGTGCGGCTTTCGTAGGCGTGAAAGCTTCGGGAGATCCGCTGGGCCAAAACTTGGATGAACAGGCCTCGAAACTGAGCCTCGCTCTGATCGCTTGTGGGCACCGCGCTGTCGGCTGGAAACGTGAAGTCATCGACGCGTTTTTCGAAGACCACCTTTTTCTTTGCGATATCATATACCCGCACATGAGCTGTCGCGTGGCCTCGGTAGAGCGTTGATCCCTCGTGCATACGAAACTCTTCGAGGTCGATCGCCACGACCAGATCGGCATCTAGCGACTTCCCTAATGTTGTGTAGTCAACCCATGCGTTTTCATCAATCCAACGGGCGACTTCCTGTTGGTCGATCATCTTGAGCTTGCGCACGTTCTGGTCGAGGAGTGAGCCCACCATGCTGGCCAGTTCGCGAGAGGAACCCGCGTCACTGAACTCAAGTTCAACAATTGGTTTACAGACCACCGCTACGT
Source organism: uncultured Planctomycetaceae bacterium (assembly GCA_903877395.1). Classification (GTDB taxonomy): domain Bacteria; phylum Planctomycetota; class Planctomycetia; order Pirellulales; family UBA1268; genus BAIKAL-G1-2R. The sequence continues at coordinate 3,206 of CAIRDU010000438.1, read as the reverse complement.
GCTTGCCACGGAGCCCATTAAATTCTGCCTGAACATCATTCGGCATGAACAAATACGTGAGCGTGCCGAGTGTCGAGCAACCGCTGCACAGGACTGGTAGCAGGAGGCAGGCCCCGATTGCGATGCGGACGCCGAGTGGAAATCGCAGGTGCATGAAAGAGTCTTTCTGGCCGCCGTCTGGCCGGGGGGGGCGGATGCTTGCAGGGCAGGGAGGGTAGCCCGCGAACCAAGCCGATTCAATGCCGCTTCCATCGGCCCAAATGCCAGAATCCGCCGGTCTTCCAGACGAATGGGGCCGGACCAGAGCAGTTGCCACTGTCGGAAGCCTCTTGCGGGATGCCACAATGGGCTCGCATGAAAACACTTCTTTCCTCACATCGGCCGCAGACCAGCGATTTTCTGGCCGCGATTGCAACTGGCCTGCCTCGCGAGGGATTGTGGTCGGCGCCGATGATTGTTGGCGTATCGGGAGGAGCCGACAGCGTGGGGTTACTGTTGGGATTACATGAGCTTGCATTGCACAGCAGTTCGCAGTTGATTGTTGCCCACGCAAAACACGACCTGCGGCTATCCGCTGCCGACGATGAGGCTTTTGTCGCCGCGCTCGCCGGGCGGTTGGGGCTGCAGATGGCGTCGCGAGAACTGGCCGTCCGCCACGACCCCCTGCATCTGGGCGAGGGCATTGAGGGCAGGGCACGCCGGTTGCGCCAGATGTTTTTTGTGGATCTGGCCCGCGAGACTGGAGCAAGGCACGTCGCTGTTGCTCACACGGCTGATGATCAGGCTGAAACAATCCTGCACAGGAGCCTGCGAGGCACCGGGTTGGTTGGCCTGGCAGGCATGTCTGTGGCCCGCCAACTGTGCGACGGCGTAGCCCTAGTCCGCCCGCTCTTACACACCTCTGGGCAGATGGTGCGAGCGGCCCTCATGGCGATCGGTCAGCCATGGTGCGAAGATGAGTCGAATACAGACACTCGCTACGCACGCAATTTCCTGCGTCACAACATCCTGCCTCGCGTTACAGCCGGCCCCTATCCAGCGGCGGCGGAGTCGCTTGTGCGGTTGGGACAGCAGGCATCTCTTGTTGCACAGGCTATAACAAGCGCTGCCGAACACCTGCTCGACATCTACTCGCAACGCCATGCCGACGGCACGATCGTTGTTCGAATCAGCGGGCTGGCATCGCTCAATACGCACCTCCTAGCGGAGATGTTTGTGGTGCTCTGGCGTCGCGAGCAATGGCCACAGCGAGACATGACGGCCAAACACTATGCCAGGCTGGCAGCGATTGCATCACAATCCGATGGTGCCGAGTCTGCCATTGACCTACCCGGTGGGATTCGGGCTCGAAGCGTGGATCGAGGCATGCTCGAACTCCGACTCGTTTCAAGCACAGATCCGGCTTTGGCTGCCGGTTAGTGGTGCATGCCACGGGCTTTGTAGCCACCCCGCATCCGAAACCAAATCAGCAGCAAGGCGTAACAAACAAACATCGTTGCTGGCACCAGTGCCGTGAGCTTGAGCGCTTGCCGGCCGCCAAAGAGACCGGCTTTATCCACCAAGATCTTGTCTTCTTCGGCGTTCGGCTGGGCATCGTTCTTCCACCAATCAACCAGTTTTTGCTGCGACTTAATGGCCTCTGGTTTGGCTTTTTCGTTCTCCAATAACTCGAGGGCCCGCTGTGCCTCCTTGCCGGCATCTTCCAGCACGCCCACCTTGGCGCCGTCGAGTCCTGCTGTCTTGAGCCAGAGGAATTCATTTTCCTTGGGAGTTCCATCCTTCGTTCGCGATTCGTAGCGTTCAAACACTGCAGGGTTGGCTTGACGCAAGTTGTCCGAGGCATTTTTGTCTTGGAGAAAGCCGATTCCAGGGCCGCCGAGCAGTCCGGCTGCAAGCATGCCAACGCCACCGGCAGCCCCCATGGTAATCGCGCCTCCCTTTGGAAACTGCTCACTCACAACCGCCAGCATCGTTGGCCAGAGGAATGTCTTGCCGATGCCGTAGACTGTCGCGGCCACGATGCACATGACGGCTCCTTCGGCGTTCCCCAAGAGCGTGAGGCCACTGGCTCCACACACAGCCGACATGGCCAAGAGGCCCAGCGGCGAAATCTTTTCAACGATTGGCCCGGCGAAAAACCGCAGCACAAACATCAAGAAAGACGTGTAGACAAAGAGCAGCAAGCCATTGGCCGGGTTGGCCATGATCGTGCCTGTGATCTTTGAGATCCACGAGTCGGTGCCCAGTTCCACATAGCCAACAAGCCCCTGGATAACGAGCAGGGCTGCCAGCAGCAGGTGGCCAAATCGAAAGCCCGTGGCTGCGCCAAACACCACCAACATTGCTGCTGCGATGCTGCCAGAGACCACCGGTGAGAGGCCCAGATCGCTCTTGAAAAAGAGCGCCAAGAGGCTACAGATCACAGCGGCCCCCACGATGCCCAACTCACCGAGCATATCGCGGTAGGAAATCCCAGAGCTACTAGCCTCACTTTTTGGAAATCGCTGGCCAAGCATCATAAGACCGTAAAGCACCACAGGCACGAGAAACAGCGATATCTGAATCTGCCAGGCCACCGGCTTCATGCCGGCACCTCCGGCCATGAAGTAGCTCGCTAGCCCTCCCAGAATCAGGCCGCCCGGCCAGCCGGCGTGGAGAATGTTGAGGTAGTGCGTTTTGTTTTTTGGAAACAGCGTGGCGACCAGCGGATTCACGACGGCTTCGGCAATACCATTGCCAATGGCAAAGAGAAACATGCCCCAGAACAGACATTGAAATGCCAGCGGCTTGCCACCGGCGGCAAAGGCTGCGCCCGTTGCTAGCGTGAGCGCGGCCGACACGAGGTGCATCATAAATGCCGCGAACATGAGAGGACCAAAGCCAATGCGATCAGCGATCAAACTTGAAAGTAAAATGATGATGCCAAAGCCCGTGAGCCCACCGCCTGTGATCGCGCCCAGTTCGGTTTGAGTGAAGCCGTACTGCTCACCCCACTGGCCGAGAATGCCGCCTCGAATCGAGAAGCCTACGCCCGCGGCCAGAATCGCCATGAAGCCTGACCAGAGCAACCGCTGGGCGTGCGGAGATGCGGCCAACGATTGCTGGCGGGAATCCTTGACGATCGAACTGTTCGGCTGTGGGAGTGCGTGCATGCTATTTCACGTAAGAAAAAGGGTAGGAACAAGTAAAAACACAATCCAGCGCGG
>CAIRDU010000437.1 GCA_903877395.1 uncultured Planctomycetaceae bacterium | reverse complement strand
CGATCTAGCAGACCGTGCGGCCAGTACGAATTCACTGGATCGCAATCGCAAAAACTCGCCGCGAGCGAGCCTTGCAATGCCCGTCCAGCCTGTGGCGCCAATGATCGCCATCGTTTTCCAAATCGTCGGCTTATCAACAAACGCCACCAGCGCAAGAATCAGCACAAGTGTGGGAATACACATCACTACTTCTGTCACACGGCTCAGGAGCATGTCGATCCAGCCGCCGAAGTAGCCGCCAAGGGCACCCATTACGATGCCGATCGTGCCCGCAAGCCCCATCGACACAAATCCCACTGCCAGCGCTACGGTCGTGCCGTGCACCATCTTGGCCAGCACATCAACGCCGTATTGATCCGTGCCAAAGAGATTCAACCGATTGGGATGCCCTTCGTCTTTCGTCGGATTTGCCGGTCGTCCCGGCCACTCGTTGTCGCGAACGGCACGGTAGGGATCCTGAAAGACCAGCGGCCAGATCGCCCAGCTATCGGGATCTTTTTCCCTGAGGTTTTGTGGATACGTGCCCCGGAATCGATCCTTTGCAAAAATTGCTGGCTCAAGCCTGCGGTCGAAATAACTCAGACAAGGGGCATAGATCTGCCCCTTGTATCGGCACAGCACGGGCTTGGTGCCCGCAATGACCGGCGCAAGGATCGCGACGCCGATGAGAAAGCAGACAAACACAAGCGCCGCCATGGCGAGTGGCTTGCGGCGGTAGCGCCGCCACGCAGCAGCCCAAAATCCATGTGATACTCGCTCGGGCATTGTCGGAGGCAGTCCTTTGCTATTCCACGCTCACACGAGGATCAACGACGCAATAGAGTAGATCGGCCAGCAACTGCCCGGCCAGCGTCAGCACACTAAACAGCAGTGTCAGTCCCATGATCGTTGGATAGTCTCGCTCTCGGATGCTCTCAAAAAAGAGCCTCCCCATCCCGGGCCACGTGAATATCTGCTCAATAATCACAGAACCTCCCAGCAAACTTGGCAGCGACAGGCCCAGCAGCGTGACAAGCGGAATGAGCGTGTTGCGAAAGGCGTGGTGAAAGAGCACTCGCCACGGCCCAGCTCCCTTTGCCCTTGCGGTGCGAATGTAGTCTTGACGCACGACCTCCTCCATCGTGGAGTGGATAAATCGGCTGTACCAGGCAAGGCTCACGTAGGTCTGACATAGAACTGGCAGGATCGCATGCCGGGCGACGTCGGCGAGGCGCGCCGCCCACGACGGGTCTACCAGATCGCCCGTCATGCCAAACAGTGGTAGTTCCCAAGGAGTGCCTCGCAGCCAGACAGCAAAAATAATCTGGAGAAACAGCGCTGCGACAAACGTTGGGAAGGAATAGAGAACGTACAGTAGAAAGCTCGTGGCCCGCTCGTCCGGCATGCCGCTCCGCGCAGAGGCATACAGCCCTAGCGGCACCGCCAGTGCCCATGTCAGGAGCAGCGCAGTTGCAGAGAGCGCCAGCGTGGGCCCGATGCGTTCGCCGATAAGTGTTGTAACCGGTTGCTTGCGCGAAATAGACCGGCCCAGATCGCCTTGCGCCACGTTGCCCAGCCAGAGGAAATAGGCTTCGTACCACGGCTTGTCGAGACCGTAGGCCATCTTCATGCGTTCTAGGTCGGCAGGATTCAGCTTGCGGCTGGGGTCCGTTTCGCCCAGTGCCACCGTGAGTGGCGTCCCGGGCATGCTCCGGGCTAGGCCGTAGATAACCCCCGTAATAATCAAGAGCGTCAGGAGCCCGATTGCCAACCGCCTGAGCATGTAGTTGAGCATCGTTCATTCCGCCTGTGGCATCCACAGGCTGCTGAAGCCAGGGGAGTAGTGGTAGGGGCCGCGCGGGCTGAACACGTATCCGCGAAGATCTTTGGAGAAGCCGTAAAAACTGTTTCGCCAATAGAGCCACGTGTAGGGCTGATCTTCGTACAGGATTTCTTGAATGCGGGCATATTTCTCAGCCCTTTTTTCGCGATCCAGTTCGCGACGCCCCTCCGCAAAGAGCCGGTCGACTTCTGGATTGGAGTAGCTGGTGAAGTTGCGGCCAGCCCCGGTGGCCCAGATATTTTCAGAGGTGTCGGGGTCGGTGCCCGCACCCCAACCACCAAAATACGCCTCGAACTTCCTCTCTTGCGTGAGTTGCTGCAGCACAGTCGACTCCATCGGCCGTACATTCAACCGTACACCCACCTGCTCCAGATTTTGCTGCAAGAGAGTGCAGATCGCCACCCGGAGCGGCTGTTGATTCACGAGGATTGAAAATTCAAACGGCACGAGTCGGCCATTCACCTCCTTGTCTCGCACGCCATCGTTATCGTGGTCGACCCAGCCGGCTTCATCGAGCAGTGCCTCAGCCTTGTCGAGATCCTGCTTGGCGGGCACGAGTTTTTTCTTGGGTGCCATCCAGGATGTTTCGTGAAAGTTGCCAGCAGCGGGCGTGTAGAGGCCGTAGCAAAGCTCCTCGAGCATTCGGTCGTGTTCGAATGCGTAGCTCATCGCGCGACGCACCCGCCGGTCAGCGAAGAAAGGAGTGTCGATGTTCCAGCCAAAATGAAAGCTGACCCACTCCGGCGCTGTCACCTTTGTGTTGCGCTCATAGAAATCATCTCCTGTTGTCTGTGTGGTCCACTGCTCGGGCAGGAGCATCATTTCGTCGATCTCTCCAGATTTCAGTGCCAACAGCGACGTGTTAGGGTCTTCGATGATGCGAAAACGTATCTCCTTGAAAAACGGATCCTCTCGCACCTGCTTGCCCCGCACCGTCGTCCAACTCGGTCGTCGTTTGAGCACAATCTGCTGGCCTCGCTTCCGCTCCACAATCTCGTACGGCCCTCCCGACACTGGCGACTGTTCGAGTTGCACGTGGATCGTGCTGTCTTTGAGCGTTGGGTCGGCCTCCCACGTCCGTTCGTAGATGTGCTTGGGAAGCACAGGAAAGTTGATGTTCCAGACATTGGTGGCTAGTGCCTCTTTATGAAAGAAGACAACCGTTCGATCATCGTAGGCATGCACCCATCGCAATTGATCGGTGCCACTGCGCACGGCTGGCACTGGCACACGAGGATCCATGATCACCTGAAACGTAAACGCGATGTCGTGCGCCGTGATCGGTCGACCATCGCTCCACACCACATCATCTCGCAGCACGACCTTGTCGAACATGCCATCGGTGCTGCTCTGCCACGAGGCCACCGTGTCGGTGGTGGCAAACGGCTCCAGCGCGCAGTCAAATGAGAAGAGCCCAAATCCCGTCAGCCCTAGGATGTCGAACTCGGCACTTGTGCTGATCATGATCGGATTGGTGCTGCCCAGATCGCCTACCACGTGCCGATCGACTCTCGCCTCACGATTGGCTTCAGCCGGCCTCGGCAATCGACCAAGCGCTGAGAGAATCTTCGCGTTGGCCGGGGCCGCATCGTTTTTGATTGCCAGCGCCTCCTCGACCGTAGCCAGCAATGGCTCCTCTTTTTGCTGCGATCGCATCAACTCGAGGCCGTCTCGGACAGGCCGATCGATCCACTTGGCATCGCGGTTCAGTATGTCCAATGCGGGTGGCTCGAAAACCTCAAGCAAACGATCGGCAGGAGTATTGAGCGGTTTTGTTCGGGCGGCCTCGGCCACCAATGATTCCGGCAGGACATCGGCCGGAATATCGCTTGCCTGCCTGCCGCACCCGGCCGCACCGATGCCCACGATGCCCATCAAGAGAATCACTACCAGCCACCAGTCGCGATCCGTGCTCTTTTGTTGCAGCATCAATGCTCTCCGCAGGGAAAAAGGCTCTCCGCAGAAACAAGCGGATTCGTTAGGAATGCTACGGGCGGTGACAAGCAGTGGTCAACGCCGCCGGGGGAGAACGACTTCCTCGCTTCCTCTCGAGTGAGCAATAAAGTTGGTAGATTCTGCATGCGGGAACTTGTTGGCTTCCGAGGGAGTCTGAATGTGGATACATGCCACCTCGTGCGGTTAACCCGGTAATCTGCGATCTGGCTCAAGAGCTCAATTGTATTGGATCCAGTCCTCTATTCAAACCCGACAAGGACTTTGTTATGCGTGCCATCAGCATTCGATCCACGCGCGTTGTGGGATGGTCTCTCGTGTTTCTTTTTGGAGGCATACTTGTGACGAATCGCACGGCTGGCGGCGAAGATATTCCGGCTGGACCGCGGGCCGCGGCGTGGCAGGCCGTCGACAAGGCGATTGCCGAAGAAAAGCCAAAGTCGGCCATGGCGGCACTCGCCGGCGTCGAGCAGGCTGCGATCGCCGACCGGGCGTGGGCCGAGGCCGCTCGTGCCATTGCCACGCGCGTGCTGGCCGACACAGGCGACCGGCCCGGTGACGATCCCGAACGGCTCGTGCGGCTTGCCGAGGAGATCAAAAAGGCGCCACCAGAAACCCGAGGGGTGTTGGAGGCAATCGCTGCCAACTGGACGTGGGGGTTCTTTCAGAACAATCGCTGGCGGTATCAGCAGCGAACGCAGGGGGGCGCGGCGGCCGACGATCTTGCAACGATCGCAACGTGGGATCTCCCCACAATCGTGGCCGAGATCAAAAAGCAGTTCGCAGCAGCCGTTGGCGCCACCGATAGTCCACAGCAAAAAACGCTCAAGAGCCTTCCTGTGGCCGAGTGGTCGGCAATCATTCAGGCTGGGAAAATGTCTGACGCTTATCGGCCCACCGTGTGGGATGTGATCGTGCGGGATGCGATCGAGTTTGCATCGTCCGGCGAACGCGGCTTGGTGGCGCCAGAAGATGCGTTTGAACTCGATGCTGCTGGACCAGTTCTTGGCACCACCGAAGAGTTTCTGGCGTGGAAGCCCGAGGCCGACAAGAAAATCGGCGATGTTGGCTCGCCGCTTCTGGACACCGCAAGACTCTATCGCGAACTGCTGGCGTTTCATCGTGCTGATAAAGATCGCACCGCGCTGTTTGCCGCTGACCTCGATCGGATCTTATGGGCCAGCGGTGCGGCTGTGTGGCTCGGTAGCGGCGAGGACGGCAACAGCTTTGCCAGCCGAAAACAGTCGGCCCTTGAAGCCTTCATTGCCCGTGCACTTGAGATGATTGCATATGAGAAAGATCTAATGGGCGATCACGAGATTGTGGCGCTTGGCAGATTCCACCTCGCGAGCCTCGTTGGGCAGGGAGACGGGCAGGGCGAGCCTGGCGACATGGTTGCGGCCCGAGCCATCGCCGCAAAGGGAGCCGAATTACATCCCGAGAGTCCCGGCGGGGCGATGTGCAAAAATCTTATCTCGCAAATCGAATCCAAGGAGCTTTCATTCCAGACGGAGCGCTCGTGGACCCAGCCGTGGCCGGTGATCCGCGTGTCGTACCGCAATCTTGCCAAGGTGCATGTCCGGATTGCTCATGCTGATTGGCTGGGCCGACTCAAGGCCGGTAAGCCACACTCGTCGTATCTAGACGACAACGAACGCAAGGCGATCTTGGCCCTACCGGCTCTCAAAGAACATGCTGCCGATCTGCCTGTCACGCCCGATTTTCAGCAGCGTCAGCACGACATTCCGGTGGCTGGCGCATTCGATGCTAAGTCGCTTGAGGCAGGCGCTTACTGGGTGCTGGCCAGCCAGAAGGCTGACTTTGGTGAAAAAGATAACGTGGTTTACGCCACGATGGTCTGGGTGACGCGACTTGCAATCGTGTCGAGTGCGCCGAGCTGGGCGAAGTTTGAGCAGTCGAAGGGCGTTGTGTCTGGGTACGTTGTCGATAGTGCCACGGGCGAACCGGCCGTTGGTGCAACCGTGAAAAAGTTTGTCCGCGAGCAGCAGATCTTTGTGGAACGGGGCACGGCCACAACAGACAAGGATGGTCGCTACGAACTCCAGGCCGATCAGCGAGGTCAGGAAGTTGTGCTTGTGGCCTCGGCCACGCTGGACGGCAAACGGCACGAAGTCAGCACCAATGCAACCCACTTTTGGCAGAACACGCAGCCCGATTCGTCCTCCACGATCGTGCTGGTCACTGACCGTGGCATTCATCGCCCAGGCCAGATTGTCTTCTACAAGGGGATCGCCTGCGCAAGCAACTACGAGACTCGCGACTACAAAGCGATCGCCAACCGCACGATCGATGTGACGTTGCGAGATGCCAATGGCCGCGAGGTGGCCAAGGCCAAACATGCGACCAATGCCAACGGTTCGTTCCACGGCACTTTTCCGATCGCGATCGGCGGCCTACCGGGGCAGTGGTCGATTGTCGCACAAGCAGACGGACAACAAGCTATCGCAGGCATCGCAGCCGTCCGCGTCGAGGAATACAAGCGGCCAAAGTTCCTCGTAAAACTCGCGCTACCAGAAAATTCGACGCCGCTCGGG
>CAIRDU010000436.1 GCA_903877395.1 uncultured Planctomycetaceae bacterium | reverse complement strand
TGGATGCGGGCATGCTCGATGGCAACATTTCGACGCGCATATTTTTATATCCTATTGCCTAATCCACACAATCCAAACACTCTGCAAACGGGTCGCTACTTCCTGTCGTGCTGCACACCAAAAAACTCTCGAATCCTCTGAAGAATATCGAGCGACTGGGCAGGAATCTGCTCTAATTCAGCAACAGCTTGCGACCGTCCGGCCATCCGTACCGAGAGAGACTTGCCGATCTTCTCAACCAATGTCGGATCGGCCGCGAGAACACCTCGAAACGATTCGCTGCTCACTTCCAGCGCTCGCGTTTGACTCAGGGCCGTCACGGTTGCCGACCGCGACGCCCCCGTCATCAGCGACATCTCGCCAAAGTAGTCGCCCGTCCCTAGGATAGCCAGCGAGTGGGGGGCTGCGTTGCCTGCCGCGACAGTCACGTTCACGTGGCCATCGATGATCACAAACATGCTGCTGCCTGACGCATCCTGATGGATGATCTGCTCACCGATCCCGTACACGTGCTCTGCGTTGGTTTCAGCAAGCCGTCGCAACTGCGAGGGCGTGAGCGAATCGAGTAGTCCGACCTGCTTGAGACACTCCGTGAGGCGATCAACGACTTCTTCTGGCGACTCTTTGGGGGTCGTCGGAAACTGCGTCAGCCGGATCGCCTGCGTCGCCACGGGAATGTCGATGCCGTGACGGGCCAACGCATACCAGATCCGATCACGTGCCATGCCGTCCACGCGGTCTCGCTTGTCGAAATCGACAGTAAAGAACCGCACCCAGTGTTCTACACCACGTTCCATGAAGCTGTTGGTCACCACCGACGGGACCGGGTGCTCCAACACCCCAAAGCTACCCCGAATGGCGTCGAGAATCACTCCTTGCACCCGTTGTGGGGAAACCTCATAGGGCGTGACCACGTAGAGCGATCTTCTGGACCATGGATCGGGCTGTGTGAAATTTCGGATCGATGCCTGCGCCAACTGTCCGTTTGGAATGATGACGTAGGCTTCATCCAGCGTGATCACCTTTGTGGCGCGCCAATTAATTTCCACAACCCTGCCAATATGGGCGGTGTTTTCGTCGTACTGGATCCAGTCGCCGATCTCAAATGAATGCTCGGCATGAATTGCCAATCCCGCAAACACATTTCCGAGCGTGTCCTTGAGCGCGAATCCGAACACAGCCGTTATCAGCGCCGAGCCAGTCAGCAACTCAGTCGCGTCGATGCCAGCTTCCCAGAGGACTGTCAATAAAGCCAAAGCCACGGCGAAACAGCGCAACAAATCCAAGAAAATCTTTGGCATCGGCCGATCGCAACGTTCCCAGAGTGAGACGGCCGCCACGAGGAGCAACGAGTGCAGGAGCGATGCCACGACAAAGAAACGCAATACAAGGTGGGCGACTCGTGTTTTCTCGACTGATGACGGAAAGACGGCCGCCACGGCCAGCGGCACAAACGCAGCCACGAGAAGGAAAATCGACCCCCACGACAGCCAGCGGCGGCCCCGCGGCGCCGACAGCAAAAAAACCGCCAACACAACCACAGCCATCACAATCTGCTGGCTCGATACACTATCGCTCCAGCCCACAGTCGACACAAGCGCGCGGTCCAATGCGTCCATGGGCATAACGTTGTCCTGCATAACCGTCTCAATCTGGGGGCTCTTTCGGGGCGTTGTCGAGGGCTTATTCTGGAGATTCGGCCTTCCAACAGCAACACTCTGCCAGACATTCCCGCGAGAGACTGCCTCCATAGACGCGGGAACCTCGGATTGCTAGAATCAGGGCTTCAGATTTCGCCCCTTCTATGGCTCTAGGAAACGTATGGTTAAGCTCACCGTTCGCGACAGAGAAAGCATTCAGGAGGCGGTTCGCCGCTTTCGCAAGTTGGTCGAGCGCAGCGGCATCAAAAAAGAAATGCGACGCCGCGAGTTTTTCGAAAAACCAAGCGAAACCAACCGCCGTGCACGCCTTCGAGCCGAACGACGGACCAAACGCAACCGCCTGCTGGGCGTCTGATTCTAGGGCCGTCATGGCCCTTCTCATGGCCCTCATGACGAGCGAGCCAGGCTCGACTGAACGTGGGCAAGGGTCGGCTGAACGCGAACGTCCAAGCCCGAAGGGGCTTTGGATTCCATCGGCTCTTAAAAATTATGCGTCAGACGGAAAAACACTCCGTCCAGCGATAGGCTGGAATTGGTGAGTACCACGCTTGTCACAGGTGAGCCCACAGGAGTGGCTAGCGTGTTGATGGTTTCGGCATAGCCCAGCTCGCCCCAATACATCAGCATCCACCCGCACGAAAAACTCGTTCGCGGTCCCATCTGCCAACTGCCGCCGAGCGACAGATCAAGGTTTGGCACCAGCAACGTGCCACCGACTTGCTGGCTTTCGTACGCTTGAGTGCTATCTTGCGTAAGCCGGGTGTCGGTGTTCTGGTAGTTGCCGATGACGAGCGAGCCACCGGCCGTGGCAAACGCACTCCACCGACGCGACACACCCAGATACCGCCTGCCCTGCAACGCGACACGCGGACCAACGCCGTGGAAGGTGCGTGCGGTTGTCACCAGAATATTTGCTGCCCCGGGCACTGTATCTTGATTATCGACTGTGGTCGTGAGGCTGTAGTCTGTAAACCGCAGCCCCAAGCCGTATCCCAGAGCGGAGGCTCGCCGGTAGTCTCCGGTGCCAAGTCGAGACGCTTGGCGATTTCCAAGTCGTACACGCCGATGTTCATTTCCATGGTCGAACGAATTGTTCCGCCAGGTGCAAGGGCATCGGTTGCATAGGGCCCCAGAATGATCGTGCCGTTTCCACCACTGAAATTACCTGAAGCCGTACCGAGCACAGCCGTTGTGGCTGCGAGGTTCATGTAGCTGAATCGGATCATGGCATCCGGGGAAACTCGATAGCCCAGAAAGCCCCGCACGCCACTGGCATAATTAAAGTTGTAGTTGAGAGCGTTGAGCGAACTGTTGTACGGCGTAAAGGCACCTGTACCGCCCGATCGCGTATTGGAATAGAGCGCCGTTGCATTACTGAACGAAGGTCGCAGAAGCAGATATTCAGCACCGGCCGTGAGACGATCTGTCAGCCAGCTCTGGGGTTCCACGGACTCGCTGTCGCCCAGACCATAGCGATCGCCCTGATTATCATTCTCCACTTCCAAAAAATGCTCAGCAGATAGAAATCTCGTCATCGGCCCACGCCGTAGCGCCGGTAAGCATCGCAACACAAGCAGCCTGCACAAGCAGCCGAAAGGCGTTCGCGTGGAGCATTCCAGAGAGTACCATGCAGTGAACAACCGATGATTCTGATGATTCGAAGTCGGAAATTCGACGTTCACGTCAGAATCAATCGGTTCGACACAACCTGCCGAAACAGAATTTCTGGAGCATTTTGCCCAGACAGCCTCAGTCGCCGCGACGGTTATCGTCGGCGGCGGAGCAGGCGGACTGCGCCCACGCAGGCGGCCGCAGCGGCAGCCAAGGCGATACCGGGTAGCTCTGGGACAGGCACAACCGAGTTGAATCCGGATGTCTGATTTCCCGTTGCAGAGTAGTTCACGGGGTAATCCTTGAGGTTCATCGTCATCGTCGTGGCCCCCGTGGTCGAGACTTCACCCCGAGCATTAAATTCCGCGGAACTGCCTTCAGGCAAGGCCACGAGGCTGACAACCGCGTAGCCTAAAAGCGATCCATCGACTCTGGGAGCGAAGAGGCTCTTGTTGAGAGTGTAAGTGGATGGGTCGCTATTGCGAGCAGCAGTAGTCAGTCGCAGGCAAACTGAAAGAGTGCCGTGCGGGAAGCCTCATCCCAATTCCACGTCGGCTGGCCACTCACACTGAGCCACTCGCAGCCGTTGATCCAGCTATTAGCATTCGAGAGATCCAACTCGATTCCAAAAAGATCGAGGTTCGATTGATTGATCACCCGGAGGCACGGCTTTGAATCGCTAGCCAGTCGCTGCATCACGCTCTGGCGGGATGCCTTTAAATCCACCAACGGATCGGCGGCGTTATCCAGCCACAAGAGATTTGTGGCGATATCAACTTTGAAACCACCCACAGTGACGGGTGCGGCCCGACTTTCGCTCGATACACCGGCCGCCACGCATCCAATCACGAGGCCGAGCCACACGGCCACACACTGCAATGCCCTGCTGCGCCCACTCCTTGCACGGCCGTTACGGGCAGATGCATTGCGGGGCGCCGTCTTGTGAACGCAAAAATGTGGCATCGAACGCGTGGGGCATAGCTCATGAATTCCTCATTCTGCGTTCGTGATTTCCGGTCATCTTCAAGGGTCAGCTTGCGACGTGCTTCGCGTGCCATTGCAGCCCACCTGAGATGAAAACCTATCCATCGGCCCGGCTAATTTCCATTTGATGTCAAAGCCTTTTTAGAAAGGCAGACAGAACCAATCGAAATGGATGCTGGCAAAGAGAGCTAAAAAGAAGGCTGACCTAAACTCGTAACCTCGACTCGGCTCAACTTAGACCACGCACCCGGAACCCGGGTCGAACGCGGTTTGAGGAACTCACGAGCGGCCTGCCTATAAAAGAGTTTGTGGAGAACGTTTTTAGATGGAGGAATCTGACCCCAAATCTTTTGTCCCATCCAGCCATATTTGTTTTGGCAAGAGATCGTTTTAAAAAATTTTGAGCCTGTTTCTGAATCGGCCTAAGCTACCTCACGATAGCCTTTTTACACTTATTTACAGCCAATTAAGCTGGTTATTTGGCACACTGATAGCAACGCTCCTTGCGAAACCTGAAGGTTTTGCATGTTTTTCACATCAAACGCTCTGGAACGGCTTTTTTAACGGGCTGTTCTTGCCTTCTGCTCGGAACCCACCCAGTCCAGGGCCATGTCTAGCCATGGGGCGTTGTGTGTGGGCCATCCGCTGCTGGCCCGGTCGACCCCCGTGTGAGCCACGGCTCGAATGGTCTCTGGCCGAATGCCACCTGAGGCTTCCAGAACAATGCCGGGGCTTCTCTGATTTCGCAAGCAAACGCAGTGTGCAAGATCTTGGAGAGTCATATTATCGAGAAGAACGATATCGGGGCCGGCAGACAAAACAGCCTCGCACTGCTGAATCGAGTCGACTTCGATCTGGACGACCATTACGGCGGCGCGTTGAGGCGGAAACGCCTCGCGTATAAATGCTCGGGCGCGATGCACAGCCTCGGCAGGGCCGAGGCCCTCCACCGCCAGAGCCGCCACGTGGTTATCCTTGATGAGGATGGCATCGAAAAGACCGAGGCGATGGTTCCAGCCACCACCTGCTCGCGTGGCAAACTTATCCAGTAACCGCCAGCCTGGCACCGTCTTGCGAGTGTCGTACACGCGGCAGGTGGTGCCTGCCACGGCGTCCACCAATAAACGGGTTGCAGTGGCCACGCCCGACATGCGGCCGATCATGTTCAGGAGTACTCGCTCGGCCGCGAGCACGCTGCGTGTGGCACCACCCAGCGTTGCGATTGTGTGGCCTGCTTCCACCGCCGTGCCATCCTGAACACGGGACTGCCAGTGCATCTGCGGATCGCTCACCAGGGCTACGATTTCCGCGGCCCGCAGCCCTGCCACGACTCCCGACTGTCTGGCCACTACATTCAGTTGGCATGTGGCGTCACCCGCTACCAAAGCCACACTCGTCCAATCGCACTCGTGCCCAAGATCCTCCGCAAACCAGTCGCGGGCCAAGCCTGCAACATGGGCCGCAAGAGCGTCATTCCAGACAATCTGGCTCAGGTCTGGTTGGATCAAGGCCGGGGTGAATACTGGCTGAAAGGGCATGAAAAAACTTCTGCGGGGGGAGATGCGGCCTGAGGTGGTGTAGTTGGCTATCCTATCAGCAGTCCAGATTCCGAAGGAATGTACGAGAGAGGGATTGAAATGCCCCTGCCCGATCCGCTGCCGACGATGGTTCCCGTAATCCCCATGCGAGCCCAAACAATCATTGCGGCAGCCGTCGCTTTGTGTCTTGTTGCCGCAGCGGCCTGGATGATCGCGGTGGGGGGATTTTCCGGGGGGCTTGTCGACCACGACGATCCCCCGAAGCCGATCGGCCACTTTACGCTCAACATCAACGCTGCAGGAATCGTTGAACTTTCTCAATTGCCAGGCCTAGGGCCCGCTACGGCGCAGGCCATCCTCACCCACAGGGATACGCACGGCCCATTCACTTCATTCGAAGCGATCCTCGATGTGCCTGGCATCGGCGACGCAACGCTAGCAAAGATGAGGCCCTACATTCGCCCGATTCGCCAGCGGCAGATGCTCGCGCCCACAGCTGATTTCCCCACTCATCCACCGCCGACTCCTGCGGCCAAGACTGCCCCATGACACTCAACCCGAATGTTTTCGAGCTCGTAAGCCCTTACCAGCCAGCCGGCGACCAGCCGGCTGCTATCGAAGCGCTGGTGCGAGGCATCCAGGAGGAACGGAAAACGCAGGTGCTTATGGGCGTTACCGGCTCCGGCAAAACATTCACGATGGCCAACGTGATCGCTCAAGTCGGCCGCCCTACGCTGGTGCTCTCCCACAACAAAACACTTGCCGCGCAGCTCTATGCTGAGTTTCGCGACTTCTTTCCGCACAACGCGGTTCACTATTTTGTGAGCTACTACGACTACTACCAACCCGAAGCCTATATCCCGCAGCGAGACATTTACATCGAGAAAGATGCTGCGATCAACAAAGAGATAGACAGACTTCGGCTAGCGGCCACAAGTGCCCTAGTGAGCCGGCGGGATGTGATCGTGGTGGCAAGCGTGTCGTGCATCTACGGATTGGGGTCGCCCGACGACTACCGGGCAATGGTTATCCGGCTGGCTAGCGGCATGACGCTGGCTCGCAATGCCCTCTTAGAAAAACTCGTCTCGATCCACTACGAACGCGGCGACATGGCGTTGGAACGGGGCAAATTCAGAGTGCGAGGGGATTCCATCGATATCTGGCCGCCATACGACGAGCTTTCATGCCGCGTTGAATTCTGGGGCGATACGATCGAATCCATTGCCATCACGCACCCAACCAGTGGCGAAGTGGCGGCAAAAAAAGATGAGATGTATTTTTATCCGGCCCGCCACTTCGTGATGCCAGAGGAGCGAGTCAAAGCTGCTGTGGCATCGATCCGAGCGGAACTTGAGTCGAGGCTCGAAGAACTCAAGGGCCAAGGAAAGCTCCTCGAGGCGCAGCGGCTGGCAGCTC
>CAIRDU010000435.1 GCA_903877395.1 uncultured Planctomycetaceae bacterium | reverse complement strand
GCGCCCGCTGGCTCTGGCGGTTCAAGCGACTGGCACCTCCCCTGACAACCGCCATCATCCGCCATCATCCGCGCGGTGTATCGTCGGCTGCGATAGTGCATGGCTGCGTCACCTAGGATTTTACTCGAGGTTTTCCAGCCACGCCCGGATTTCGTTTTCGTATTCGCTGGCCAGACCGCCCACAATCAGTTGACGGTGGAAGCTGGCGGCCCCCTCCTTCACGAGATCGGCATCTTCGGCGCTCAGGAATCGTCGCGAAGGGTCGGCGGCGATGAGTCCTCGCAAAAAATTCATCAGCAGTTCGTTGCAAGTCACTTCTGATGGCAACAATTGTGGGAGGCGGTGTACGAGCGAACGCTTTGCCTCGAGCAGATCGCGGTACGACTGCAGACCCGCAAACGGCGGCTGGCCAGAGAGCATCTCGATCAGCACGTAGCCCAGACTTGCCAGATCGGAACGAGGAGTTGTTTCCCTTCCCTCCAGAACCTCGGGGGCTGCATAGGCCGGTGTGCATGTGCGATTGGGAGGAATATCGTCAAGCTCCAAGGCCGATCCGATGTCGATGATTTTTGCGTTGCCGGTGCGTTTCACCATGATGTTGGAGCTCTTGATATCGCCGTGAACGATGCCTTCGCGATGCAGTGCTGCTAGGGCCGCGAGGCATTCGCGCATGATAGCAATCGCCACTCCCGGCTTGAGGCGAGACTGTTTCGGGCCCGCTGTCACGATTACGTTGTTGAGGTATGCCCATCGCTCGGGGCTCACGCTCGCACGGGTTTGTGCCAGTAGGTCGGCCGCAAGTAGGCGAGACAGATCGTAGCCATCAATCCACTCCATCTCCATCATCCGAATCCGCCGTTGTTCCACAAAATTCTGAACGTCTAGGAGGTTGTCTTGCTGGATCTGGGCCACGCGTGCTGACACCTTGGCGATGCGGGCCATGCCCTCGTCGTAGAGTGCCTCTGACTCGTATCGTTCAGGGGAAAAAATCTTGAGAGCCACAGGCAGCGTGAATCCGTCGGAGCCCAGGCGGCTCGTTAAAAAGACAACGCCCTGCCCTCCTGCACCGAGTCGTCGGATCAGGTTGTGGCCTTCCGTCCAGCTAAGGTGGCCCACCTCGAGCAGATCGCTGTAGCGGGCGAGGAGTTCTTCCGGGCAGCGACTGCCCGTCTCGCCCGAGGCGGCAATCGTGGGCCGGCCTTCTTGATAAATCGTCGTGGTCATAGTGAAGGGTGCTGGAAGTGGTTGAAGGTTGCTTAATCGTGTGACAGAAAATTGTTGCGTGGCGTTTAGGGAACTGATCACGGCTCCGGAAAGCCCAGCCGCTTGTCGACTTGGTTGGAGAGTGGAGTTCCCGCAATGTACCGCTTCAGATTGTTGCAGAAAAAGTTAGTCATTGCATCGATTCGGTGTGCGGATTGTCCAGCCACGTGGGGTGTGATCAAAAGCCGAGGGGCGTTCCAGAGTCGGCTGGTGGGAGGCGGTGGCTCCTGTGGCGTGACATCCAGCGCAGCAGAATCGAGGTGGCCACTTTGAAGCGAGTCGACCAAGGCGTCTTCCACCACAAGCGGGCCTCTGGCCATGTTGATGAGAATCGAGCCTCGCTTCATCAGGGCCAGAGCCTCGGCGTCGATCATGCCTCGCGACAGCGGCGTGAGTGGTACGCAAAGAAAGAGAATATCGGCCTCCCGGAGCACCTTCGTGAGCGTGTCGGGCCCACCTAGAAATTCGACACGTTCCGGCTTCTGAACGGGAAAAAAGTCGGTGGCAAGGATACGAACGCGAAAGGGTGAGAGTACCTCAACGAGCCTGCGGCCAACGCCCCCGAGCCCCACGATACCCACCGTAGCACCGGTTAGATCGCGTGTGGGTCGACGCACAAACTCCTTGAGATGTTGCTGCTGTAGGAAGAGAGGCAGTCGCCGCGTGCAGGCGATCGCGAGCCCGAGCGCGTGTTCGGCCACCTGATCGGCCAACACCCCAGAGGCGCTCGTCACGATGATGTCTGAATCGATCACCGCCGGCACGAGGCAGTGGTCGAGGCCTGCTGCCGACGACTGAATCCAGCGGAGCCTGCCCCCAGCCACCACATCGTTCCACGGCACCGACACTTTGGGATGGCCGCAAAAGAGATCGGCCGAAAGAAGTTCTTCCGCCACTCGCTCCTGACCAGCATCGATGAGCGTGGCCGTTGGCACCACGGCCTTGATTTGGCGGAGGTGCTTGGGTTCGACTGGATAGCAGAGGACAATGCGCATTCCTACTTTTTCGCACGTTCGGTACACAAATGGCAAGCCGGGTCGTGGGTCGCTCTGGCAGACCACCGCCGAATGCCTCGCCCAAGAAAAGCAAAAGAGATGCCGAGCCTCCCGGCAAAACGATTCCGCGCAGTGAAACTCCGGCCAGAAAGTTGAAGTGGCGTAAAATTCCACTTGCCGTGGACGTTTT
>CAIRDU010000434.1 GCA_903877395.1 uncultured Planctomycetaceae bacterium | reverse complement strand
GATGAACGGCGAACGAAACGACTGGCAATCCGATGAGAGAGATACTGTTCGCCACACACCGAAGGGTGCGTTGCGATTCTATCAACTCTGAAGGGTCGCATAGTGGTCTTCAACGTGGCCGGTGCATCTGCCGGTAAATGGCTTCCAAGGCCTCTTGTACATCTCGGTATTTCTTCTTGCCTTCCCGCAGCGCGTCAACCAACCGCCGGGCATCGGTATCGGAGTGACCCAGCGACCGCAATACTTCAAACGTTTCCGCAAAGACGTCGGAGCCCTTCACGCATTCACCGGGCGACTCCCTCGCGATCAGCAGCGCGAACTTTGGCATCCGCCGCCGCAGTTTTGCGATCATCCGCTCGGCGGTTGCTGGCCCAATCCCGGGCAGCGTTGCCAAGAGCGTGGCGTCCTGCTCTTCGATGGCAGTGGCAATCTCACCCACGGCTCGCACCATTGCGCGAAGGGCCTTGCGTACTCCCACTCCGTCGACTTCGCAGATCAAGTCAAAAAATTCCCGCTCCAGCTCGGATAGAAATCCAACCAGCCTAGGCACCAAGTTCCCTCGGCCTGGAGTGCCTTCAAGGAACTCCAGTGTGTGGAGCGTGATGGTCTGCCCCACTTTGCCCTGCAGTTCTCGTCGCACCATTTCCGGCACGAGAACCTCATGCACGAGCGGCCCAACAGCGACATCGATGGCTGTCAATTCAACTTGGCCAAGCACGCCGGTCATCTTCTTAATCAAGGTCATTCACTCCCAAGGTGTCAGAGGCCTGCCCGTAGTGGACGCAGTCGCAAATGGTAGTCGGTAAGGGCCACCGCCAATGCGTCGGCAGCATCGGCGGGCTCCGGGCGGCCAGCCAGCCCCAGTTCGCGTTGCACCGCAACTTGGATCTGTTCCTTGCCGGCGTGGCCGCTCCCGGTGAGCATGCTTTTGACCCGGGTCGGCAGGTAGTTGTATACGGTCAGATCTGCCTGTGCCGCAGCCAAACAAATCACGCCCCTCGCGTGGCCCATCAAGATGGCCGTCTTGGGAAACTTTGCATGCACAAACAGTTGCTCAATGGCCATCGACGAAGGCTGAAAAGCCTCGAGCACCTCCCTCACGCCGGAGTAGATCGTAAATAACCGCCGCTCGAGCGATTCGCCCCGCGACCGCACGGTGCCAGCCTCAACGAGCCTTACCGTCGGCCCCACGCACTCGATAACGCCATAGCCGGTGATGTTGAGACCAGGGTCAAACCCGACGATTCGCTGCGTGTGCGGCTGACAATGCATCTCAAAAGCCTCATGCAAGAAAGCATTCGCGGAATGGGCGAGACAACCAACGAGAGATGGCCGCCTGCGGAACTGCCCATGGCGCTGATTCGGTCAGGATCGATGCCGAGTTCTTTCGCATGCCCGCGCATCCAACGGATCGCCTCAGCGCGCAAGAACGCGAGCCCTAGGCCGTTGAACGTGAATACACCCCACTGGGCTCGAACCAGTAACCTTCGGTTCCGTAGACCGATGCTCTATCCAATTGAGCTAGGGGTGCGAAGTCTGACAGAGGCAGAATACAGCATCACGCGTTCGGCACCAATGCTGAAACAAAAACAGGCTCAAACATGCCGTTCGGCCAATGCCATTCGGTGCGCAACTCGGGCTTCTCAACGCTCCAAAGCTGGCACGAGAAAACCATCCTTATCGACATCAAAAGCGGTGTCCAGAAGGCATGCGGCCGGAGAATCATCCTGCGCCTGCTCGAAGGGCAAGGCAAGGGTTGCGCCGATCGCAAGCGTGCCCGACTCCTCCGCCGAAATCCCACGCGAAGCAAGCGATGACCGCCCCAGTTTCTCTCGCATTGATGCCTGAGGCCAGACAACGACTCCGTTGATCACCCGCCCCACTGTGTCGCGTCTGAACGTGATCTCGTGATCGGCGACGGCACGGGCGGGCGGGGTGTTCATCGCCACAAGCCCGCCTGTGCCACGTGGTGCAAAGGCCACGACGGGCTCAATGCCAAAGGCCTCGCGAAACTCGTTGGCTGCCTGTTGTATGCCGCTGAGCTGCGCACAATCGTCCAACGGTATCACCACGGCTTGGAGTGTCTGCGCTGGCCGCACCCGCTCGGCAGCCATAGCCCGCACCTGCTCGGCTCGTGCCACCCAGATGGTGATGCCCTCGCCGGCAATCACTTCGGCAAGCAACTGCGTGGAACGTGCGCGGTCGGCCACGACGGCGCGGATCCCAAGCAAGGCCCCTCCGTAGAGCCCCAACTGCACGAACAGCGGGTCGCCCGGCTCAAGCGACGTGAGTAACCGGTCCTCCCGTCGGACCAAACAGGCCCCATCAAAAGCCTCCGCCCCAGCAGCCAGTGCCGCCCAGTCAAGGCCTTTTGAGCCTGCGCTATCGATGGCAATCAGTTGCCGAGCAATGTGCCGCCGCGAGAGTTCTGGCTCGCTCGTTCGCAGCCCTGTTGCATGTGCGTCGATCGCCGGTGGCGATGCCGGCTGCCCGGTTGCAAGGTCCAAAGGCACTCCCGCAAGCAGGGCCGAACAGGCCGCCAACAGACCGCCGGGAGCCGCTGCGTCGCTGCCGTTTTCAAAAAGAGCCTTCGCGTTGGCTCGCTCCAGTCCCTTGAGCACATCGGCTCCGGTGTGCCGTGATCCATCGGCACAGATCGCGACCACATGGTTGCGAAAACGACGCAGCCACACCATGAGTTCTCGGTCAGCAGAACGCGATTGACGCAAACGCTCGCGAACGGCCACCGCCGTGAGTTCCTGTATGGCCAGCCTGGCTGCGTGACCGGATGTGCCTATTGGCAAAGGAGAACCGAACGTGAGCGTGAGCGGCCGACGTAATCCCCGAGGCCATTTTGTAAAGTAACGCCCCTCCGAAAACGAGAGCAGGCTCCCCCACATGCCGTCGATGTGCAACGGCACAATTG
Source organism: uncultured Planctomycetaceae bacterium (assembly GCA_903877395.1). GTDB lineage: Bacteria > Planctomycetota > Planctomycetia > Pirellulales > UBA1268 > BAIKAL-G1-2R. The sequence goes on along the minus strand of CAIRDU010000434.1, from coordinate 535 downwards.
GCGACTCGACTCGCTGGAGAATCCACTCCAGCCCGCGTTTGAAACCCAGAATCTGGCCGGTGCGAGAAATGCCTCCCTCGGAAAAAATCCCCACAGCATCGCCGTCGGCCAGCCCCGACTGAATCGTTTTCATCGCTGTACCGATCGATTTTGGACGGGGATCAAAGAGAATAAACCTCCATTGGTCAGCCAGCATCCGCATGAATTTGCCCTGAATGTTCGGCGCGTAGACGACCAGTCGAATCGGCCTCAGGCCAGCCAGCACAACAATGAAGCCGTCCAACCAAGAGAGATGATTGGCTACCACCACAACGGGCCCTGTGGCGGGCATAAGATCGGCGTGCTTCACGCGAAAACGGTAGAGCAAGCCGACCAGCGATGCCACGAGCATACGCAGCGATGCGCGGGGGGCCGCGTACACGGCAATGGCAGCGGCTGCAAAAGCCATCCCACCAAAAATTCCAAAAATGCTGCGGGCTGAAAGGAACGGTGTGGCCTCCACGCCAGGAACTGCCGCGGCAAGTGGGCTGCGGAG
>CAIRDU010000433.1 GCA_903877395.1 uncultured Planctomycetaceae bacterium | reverse complement strand
CCCACCATGCCAGCACCGGTGATTGAACTCGTCAATGTTCGCAAATCGTTCGCCATGCCCGGCGGTGAGGCGGTGAACGTTTTGGACATTGATTCCTTCACTGTGGCCCAAGGGGAGCACTGTGCACTCGAAGGGCAAAGCGGTTCGGGCAAATCGACGCTCCTCAATGTGATCTCGGGAATCATGCGACCGGACTCTGGGAAAGTGCTGATCGATTCAATTGATGTGGCGAGACTCGACGAAGCCAGACGCGACCGCGTGCGAGCCGATACGCTGGGTCTCGTGTTTCAGCAGTTCAATCTGTTGCCCGGGTTCACGGCACTTGAGAACGTGCTGGTGGCAATGGCATTTGGTTCTGGGAAGCCCAACAAGGCCCGGGCCATCGAACTGCTGGCTGCGGTCGGTCTGGCAGATCGGTTGCACCATAAACCAGCGGCACTCAGCATCGGCCAGCAGCAGCGAGTAGCCGTGGCACGCTCGCTGGCAAACCGACCTCGCGCGATTCTGGCGGATGAGCCCACGGCCAGCATCGATGCGATGCATCAGCAGCAAGTCATTGATCTGCTCCGCAACACGTGCACCGAGCAAGGCGTGGCGCTTGTCGTCGTTACGCACGCCCACGAAGTGGCCAAGCAGTTTCCTCGCCGCGTGCGGTTGGAAGATTTCAATCGTGCCGCGGTCCACCCTGCCGGTGAGGCTCGAATATGAGCCTTTTGGGGATTGCCTGGCGCAACATTCGTCAGCGGTTGCTGACATCGTTACTCACGTCGCTGTCGCTAGCGCTTGGTGTTGCGTTGGTAGTGGCAACGCTCGTTACAGGAGGCTTGGTGCAGAAAGCATTCGAGTCGGGTTCCGGCCTTGGCTACAACATGATTGTCGGCGCGAAAGGTAGCCCCCTCCAGTTGGTGTTAAACAGCGTTTATTTCATCAGCAAACCTATCGAAAATATTCCTTGGACGGTGTACCAAGCATTTCTGCCTGCCATCGCGAGGCTTGACGGCATTGATGGCCAGTTTGCCGCCAGCACGCAGACGGCTGTGCCAATCTGCATGGGAGACTACTTTCGCGGCTTCCGCGTCGTGGGCACAAATGCGGCGATGTTCGATCGGCTGACCCGCGGTGACGGTCAGCCGTTTATTTTTATGAGCGGCGCCAACCTACGAGACAGCGATTTTTTTGATGGCGTGCTGGGGGCGACGGTCGCGGCTCAGACGGGGCTGAAGGTGGGCGATCCATTTGCTCCGACGCATGGCGCCGATGACGGCAAGGTGCACGATCCGTTCACAGTTAAAGGCATTCTGGCCCGAACCGATACGCCGATCGACCGTGGTGTGTTTGTGAATATGGAAGGCTTTTATTTGCAGGATGGCCACGCCAAGCCAGTGGATTCCGTTGAAAACGGGGAACATACCACGCTCGAAAACGCAGTCGATCCTGCGGCCGCTAGCCCGGTCCCCCGTTACGATCACGATTCAGGCCACGAACCGCTGCCAGAAGCTCAGCGGGAAGTCACTGCCGTTTTGCTCACTACGGCATCCCTGCCGGGCCTGCCAGCGGAACTGACGGCGATGGGCTTGCGCACAGCAATCAACGAAGGCCGCGACGCGCAGGCAGCTTTGCCGATCGCAGAAATCAGGCAGTTGCTCGACCTCTTCGTGCGACCGTTAGAGCTCTTGCTCCTGTTCGTCACGGCGCTTGTTGTGCTTGTGTCTGCCATTGGAATCCTCGTGAGCATGGTCGGCTCGTCGCTGGAACGCAGCCGCGATGTGGCAATCATGCGGGCCCTGGGGGCGCGGCGATTCCACGTACTCACCACCGTGCTGATCGAGGCGGTGCTCTTAGCCGTGGGCGGCGGTGTAACAGGATGGGTGCTAGGGCACCTGCTTGTGGGCGGCGTTGGTTCGTGGATTACGACCAATGCGGGCGTGTCGGCTAGCGTGTTTTCTGCCTCACCTGTCGAGGCCTTGCTGGTGCCATTTTTAATCGTGCTGGCCATCGTTGCGGCCCTCCTGCCAGCCATTGCCGCCTACCGCACCGATGTGGCCAAATGGTTGCAAGGCCCCGGGTAGAACAGCCATTTTCGCACTGCTATTCGCCGTCTGCAGGGCTGCGCCACTAGAATGCCGGCATGTCAAAATATCCCCAGCCGATCCGAATCGTAGCGTTCGCTCTCATCGTGATTGCGGCGTTCTGCGGTGATGCGCCAGTGGCTCGCGGTTGCCCGTTCTGCTCGGCGGTATCGCTGACGTTCGCTCAGGAAATAGCGCAGAGCCAGGCGGCCGTTCTGGCCCGATTGGTTGAACCGCCGACAGCCGGCTCCCTCTCACCGCGAGCCGAAGGGCCGCTGCCCAAGGGAAAGTTTGCGGTCGTGGAAGTGCTCAAGGGATCTGATCTGGTCCAAGAAGCCGGGTTCCTCGGGGGCGATGCCAAGCCGATCGAAACAATTACGTTGGAAGAGAAGCCGATCGGCACTCTCTTTCTATTGATGGGCATCGAGCCGCCCAACCTGATCTGGTCGAGCCCGATTCCGATCAGTGAACAAGCAGTGGCATATCTGAAGAAGCTGGCTGATTTGCCCGAAAAGGGCGCGGACCGGCTGGCGTTTTTTCAACAGTATCTGGAGAGTCCCGACGAAATGCTGGCCCGCGACGCTTACGACGAATTCGCAGTGGCACCCTACGACGATGTCCGCGGCCTCGAAAGCCGTATGGATCCGACGCAGTTACTGGAGTGGATTGAGAATCCGAAGATTCAGGGCAGCCGCCGCAGACTTTACGCCACGATGCTAGGCGTCTGTGGTACCAAATCGGATGCGGAACGAATCGAAAAGATTCTCATCGGCGGCGAGACACCCAAAGATCAACCAGAGAACGGAGGCGACTCGGCCGATGATTCGGCTGCGATACGAGATCAGGCCGAATTGCGATCGGGACTCGATGCGTTAATCGCCTGCTCAGTGACACTGCGAGGTGCCGATGGCCTCGATCTCATCGACAGGCTTTTTCTGGATCGGCAGGGTCGGGACGTGCCTTTTACAGAAACCTACGCGGCCGTGATGGCCCTGCGATTTTTGGGTGAGGAATCAGATACCGTGCCCCGTGCTCGCGTGCTTCAATCCCTGCGACTGCTGCTCAAGGAACCAAAGCTTGCCGATCTTGTGATCGCAGATCTGGCTCGCTGGGAAGACTGGTCGGTCATCGACACACTGTCGGACCTCTTTGAAAAAGCCGATGCCGACAACATCTTTGTGCGGGAGCCTGTGGTCAACTATCTCAAGGCATGCCCGCTGCCACGGGCGGCTTTGGCCCTTGAAAAACTCGAGAAGATCGACCCAGAGGCGGTGCGTCGGGCAGCCACGCTGGCCGGCTTTGCAGGGGCAGGGGCGCCTTCGGCCAAGCAGCCTTCTGTGGACGAAGAAGACGCACCAAATAGCCAGCCATCCTCTCGCGTTGGCGGCGAGGCCGCCCCCGAGGATACGGCCTTGGCAGCCAAGATCGCGCCTGTGCTGGCCGACGAAGAAGCTACGGATGACCGGGATGGGGTCGATCCCTCGCGGATGCCTGTGGCCGATGGGAAGACGGCCTCAAACAGTTGGCTGACCCTCGCGAAGTGGGGCGTGTGGGGGGCCGTCGTGCTTCTCATCGGGTTCTTCTCGCGATCGGCTTGTCGGTCGGGTGCAACCGGAAAATAAAAAGACAAGCGTGCGTGAGCCTGCAAGTGAGGCTCCGCACTGCGATGCAGCAGCGAGCAGTTGAAATCATGCCCACGGGTCTCTTTGAATCATCGCAACCATCTGTTTCGAAAGACAAAAGCGTTGACGAAACTGCCGAGCGTTACCGCGCGCTTGGTGGCGTGGCGATTGCGAGTCTCGTGATGGCGTTGGTGTCGCCGCTGGTGTTTCTGGATTGGTGGCTGGTGGTTGTGCCGGTGCTGGGCATGGTGTTGGGACTGGTTGCGTTGCGAGACATCGCCGCGCGCCCTGATGAACTCACAGGCAAACCACTGGTGGCTGCTGCGATGGGGTTTTCAGCCATCAT
>CAIRDU010000432.1 GCA_903877395.1 uncultured Planctomycetaceae bacterium | reverse complement strand
GGTCGGCTATCGCCTTGTCCGTCGCGTTGCCCTGTCCGCGGGCCATCTCGCTGCCCATCGCGTTGAATTGATCGCTGGCCATCTCTAGCAGGCGGTCGACCGCGTGGCAGATCGCGGCCGGCACCGGGGCCACGCGATGGTCGCCCAGAACGTCCCTCGTAGCGTGGCCGCTGTGCAGGCGTGGCGGAGATATCACCCACCGCTCGCAGCGCCCCTTTTCGAAGGGCATCGACTTCGGCCCACGACAGCGGGCGGCATTGTCCCGGCAGCAAACCCCCAAGCGATAGGCCCCCGACAGCCACTCGCTTGAGTTGGTGAACCTTGTGCCCAAGCTTTGCAAGCATCCGGCGGATCTCACGATTTTTCCCCTCGTCCAGAACCATCTCAAGCACGGAACTGAGCTTGTGCTGGGAGCGAAGATCAACCCGCTGGGCGCGGGCCTTGCCTTCGGAGAGGGAGATGCCCTTCCTGAGTTTTTCGAGGGTTTCCGGTGTGGGAACACCTGCGACCTGCACGAGATATTTCTTTTCAACGCCGTACCGAGGATGCGCCAGCAGATTCGCGAGGTCGCCATCGTTGGTCACGAGAATGAGCCCCTCGCTCATGCGGTCGAGTCGACCGATCGCAAAGAGTCGCTGCTCGCCTGGCACGAGGTCGACTACCCGCGGACGCCCGGACGGATCAAAGTTTGTGGTCACAACTCCTACCGGCTTATGGAGCATATAGACCACGCGTTTTGGGTCGGGAAGCCGCTCGCCATCGATGCGGATTTCCTGTCGCCGTGGATCGACTCGAGTGCCGAGTTGGGTGACGATCTTACGATCGACTTCCACCCGGCTGGTTGTAATCAGTTCCTCGCAGCTGCGGCGGCTGCCGAGTCCGGCGGCAGCAAGCACTTTCTGCAATCGCTCGAGCCCATCGTCTGCTGCAGCACCGGGCCGAGAAAATCGAGTGGCATGTTTTGCGTCATTGCCGCTTGCACGGAGCGCATCTGCTGCAGCGGTTGCCGACGGCCGACGGCGTGAGGTGATCTTCAGCGGCTGGACTGCAGGAGCCGGAGGACGGCGAGCAACGGTTCTTTTTGCGGAACGTTTGCCGGGGCTGCTTGAGGAACGGTTGGAAGACTGTTGAGATGGCACGGAGAAGGTTTCGCAAAAGGGTTCAGTGGGGAGGCGTGCCTGCGATCATACACAGGGAAATGCGTGTGGTCGCGGGGTGGGCCTCGTCGCCCAGAGAAGCCGCCTGTTTTTGCTTTGAACGACCGTTTACTGAACCGGCGCCCACCAGCGGGCTCGTCGCACTTCCGGCACGGGCTCAGCGTAATCTCGGGGCCTGCTGCCGTCCATCAGCGGGAGTCGCAATTGATAGGGCCCGATGTCGTCTTGGAGATAGGGGTCAAATCGCACCGCCTTGCGCTGCTGGGATCGACTTGGGCCTGGATCGTGCAGGTCGGGTTTTCCAAGCGACGCGCAGCCCCCCGCAGTCACGGCGGCGATCAGCACGAAAGAAATGCGAGGAAGAAACATAAATGATGTGACACAATGAAAACGCAGTCTTACAAACGGATTGACGGCTGGGGAGTGTAGGGCCGTCCCCCCTGAAATCCCAAGGGCGATTTGTCCGCAGACGAAACGCGATTTGTTCGTATTGCGCCACTGTTTTGCAGTTGGGTTATGGCATGCACACGTGCAGGAGTTGGACGGGCCGACTCCCAGGCATTGGACGCAAAGACTGCTGGCCGATTGAAGCTGGTAGCAAAACACTCTGGCCTCGGACCAGCGGAGGGAGCCGCCACGCTGAATCGAAAGAAACGGAGCCATCGATTGCCGCGAGGAAATGACAGCGGTCGTCGCCACCCACGGTCCACGTGGTAGTTGGACGCACTTGGTCGAACAGGAAATAATCGCCAGTTACCAGTCGGCGGACTGGGTCGGCAAGCAGATCATGGGTTGGCACAGACCGCATGGGCTCCACGGGCCCTAGCTTTGTCACGGCATCGATGCCAGCTTCGATGTGAAGCAGACGCGGCTTGCCGTCGGAGTCGGTGCGATTCCAATCGTGCAGACGGTAAGTTACATCGCTCGACTGTTGGATTTCAGCAACGAGCAACCCCGCACCAATCGCGTGTACCGTGCCGGCTGGGATAAAAATGCAATCGCCCGTCTGTGCTTCAAATGAATGCAACGATGCTTCGCACTCCCCTGCCCTGACAGCCTCGGCGAACGACCGATGGTCGATTCCTTCTCGTAGCCCTGCGTAGACGCGGCTTCCGGGGAGTGCGTCTACGATATACCAGGCCTCAGTCTTGCCGAGATCGGGTGCACCGAGCGTGGCGGCACGTGCGTCGTCGGGATGCACCTGCACGGAGAGATCTCGGTTGGCATCCAGAAACTTGAACAGCAGCGGAAACGCTTTTTGTGGTGAATGTCGCCCAAGCAGATCACGGCCATGCGATTGCACCAACTGGCCCAGCGTGCTGCCCTGCAATGCACCGGCCGCGACAACGCTTTGATCGGCTTCACGGTCAACGAGTTCCCACGATTCGGCAAAGTCGTCGCCCGGCGGTAACGTACGGCCTAAGGCGGTAGCAAATCGGCGACCTCCCCAGAGGTAGCGGCGGTAGATTGGGCTGAACAGGAGCGGATGCATAAGGGTCGATTCGAAGTCAGAATCTCTTGGATGGAAAACAGAAGCACTCGCAGAACGAGCCAGACAGTCGGTGGATTGGCTCGCATCAGTGCCAACGGTCAGCATAGCCCTCCACGATGCGTCCAATGCCAAAACAACATACCGCACTCACCAAAAGAACGAGCATTTGAGCGAGCGTAATTGTTTGGTTCAACTGGAGCAGGATAGCCAGCACAGGAAGTCCCAAACCGAGCAACTGACCGCCGCGACCGATTGCCCTCATTCTGTTGCCGTCCTATCCTTACCGAGGCTTTCCGGGACTGGAAATTCCGGCGCGGCGGGAACCAACTGCCTCTTCGCGGTTTGCGAAATACGGCACATGTTCGGCCTCAGGGCATGCACGAAGCTTCATGAGGTTTGGTTCCGAGAGTCCGCACACGCGAATCATGCCCCCCTCGGCCTGAACTTTGGTGCCGAGTCGCGAGATGTCTGCAAGGAGACTGTCGTCAAGTGTGTCGACGCAGTCGAGTTCGAGAACAAGCCGGTTGGCATGGTGGGATTGGAGCATATCCCAGATGCTGTCAACGAGGTCGCCTCCGCAGAGCAGGCTTTCGCCTGGGTCGGGCAGCAAACGCACAAAGAGCCAATCCGGTCCACGCTCAACACGAAGAATCCAGTCAGTAGCGGTTTGCGACATAGCACGTACCTCTTGTGATACTGGGTGAGGGGAATGACTTGGACAGATGAATGAAATACTGGCTGGAGAAACCGTGGCAGGACAAAAAGCAAACGATTGGAGCGAAAAACCACTCGCTGGCTTCTGTTTGGTCTGGTGAGAAGGTTCTGGGAGTTGTCCCCCACTGGAGTTCCTAGTGTATGGGTCTCGACCAATCAATCAACCTCGTTTTCGAAGCAGCCAGTGTTTTGGCGGGTTACCGGGGGAAGGACAGTTCGCGTGGGCTTTTTGGCATTGTGTTTGACCCAACGCCTGGCGACACCTGAGACTGACCGGATGCTCGCTTCGGCTTGAGCCTCGGGTTTGGAGGACGAGGACGGGAGATCGCACAAATATTCATCGCAGCCGTTGGGCAGGAGTCAGGCTTGCCGTCCCAAATTTTGAAGCGATACTGCCAGGCACGTTATCGAATGCTTTATCACTCACAATCATCTTTTGCGGAGACAACACAATGGGTCGGCACGGCGCAGTAACATTCAAGGGCAATCCTCTCACGTTGGCCGGCGAAGCGATCGCCGTTGGAACCCAGGCCCCCGACTTTGATCTGGTGGCCTTTGATGCTGGAGGCATGCAACACATCCACAAGGCAGACCTTCTCGGCAAGCCAGCCATCATCAGCGTTGTGCCGTCGCTCGATACGCCGGTGTGTCAGATCCAGACAAAGACTTTCAATAAGCGTTTGGCCGCTCTGGGCGACTCGGTCACGGCCCTCACCGTCAGCCTGGATCTGCCCTTCGCAATGAGCCGATTCTGCGGCGCAGAAGATATTAAATCGCTGCGGTGCGGCAGCGACTACATGGACCGCAGCTTCGGCCAGCACTGGGGTCTGCTCAT
>CAIRDU010000431.1 GCA_903877395.1 uncultured Planctomycetaceae bacterium | reverse complement strand
AGACCCGGATCACCGTGTTGGCCTGCGGAGCCGCCTTCGCACGCACGGCATTTGGATCCACGGTCGACACTTCAATGTCGGCATCTTGGATTGTGTTGGCCTGCGGGGCGGAAGCGGGCTGGAAACCGCGTTGGATCTCGGCCAGTTCGGCCAGCCGATCCCGTGGCTGATTGTACTCGTTGAAGCGGCCAGCATCAGCGCAGGCCCACAACAATCCGCCTCCATTCACCCACGTGGCAATGCGGTCGGCCGCCTTGTCGGCTACCCACGGCTCCAGCAACACCAACGCATCGTAATCGGCCAGGCAGCCGTCGGCCACCTGCTCCTCAGTCACCAACTCCGGCTGATAATACTCGTGCGAGAGGGCCAGGAACGTCGCACGTTTGTCGGCAAAACTGCTCTGCGGATTCCAGTACTCTGTGCTCCGTGCGTAGAGCATCGCCACACGGCTGCGCCGCATCGTGCCGCTGGAGAGCAGGTCATCGACGAGCGCCGCCCGATTATTCGTCGCATGCACGGCTGAGTAGCACGCCGGAAATTCAGACCACGACCCCTCGGTCACGGCATACGACGGGCCGTAGGCCCAGTAGCTCACATAGCGAACCTGATTCGCCAGCATCGTGTACGCGCGAAAATCGCTCGGATACACACAATGCATCATCGGGAAGGTGAGTGGCGAGCGGCCGGGCCGACGGGCACCAGCGTTGAAAGGGGCAACGGAAAATGCCACGGCCTGATGGCTGTCCCACCGCCAGCTACCGGATGTCATCCAATCGCTGATGCCGGGAATAAGGTTGGGCGTGTTGCCAGCCAGTTCGAACATATCCAGCGGCATGGCGCTTGGAAAATAGAGGGAGTGGCCGCTTAACGCCACAAAGCCCCGCATCAAAGGATTGACCGCATGCGAGGCGATGGCATCGGCCGCGAGGCCAAACATCCGCGGCGTCAGCCAACCGCTGTAGCGACGGCTCCAGTAAAATCGCCTCGCGTCGGTGGGCGTGGCAACCAGTTCTGGGAGCGTGAGCATGCGAACCTCCTTCCACGTCTTGCAGCCGAGTTCTTCTGGCTTCACTCCCTGCCCTCGCAGCCAACCACGAAACCCCTCCTGTGCCTCGGGCACTCCACCGGAAATGACCCAGTTTTCCTCAATGGCTTTCCGAAACGGCTTGGGCTGGGCCCACGCCGGCACCGAAGCATCGCCAAGCACATCCTCGATCTCTGCATCGAGCACATCCCCCGCCGCCGACCCGTTGAGGGAAATCTCTGGGCGGCTGCCTGCGGCAATGTGTTCGTCGTCGCGAATCGTTCGCAGAGCGATCTGACGGATTGCCTTCTGCGGGCCAACGATGGAAAACCCGCCCTTCTCCGGCAGATTCTGAAGCGTTTGAATCAGCTTGTTGTGCACAAAGATCGCCGCGGCCGATTTTTCGTAGACGATCTTGAACGGTGTTGGACCTCTTCCGATCACCGCGCCGGCACGTTCCAAGTAGCTTTGATTCAATCCTTTAATACCAACCGGCGCCACGGCCATATTCTGCTGGCGGCTACTGCTGACCTGGCCAAATCGCCATTCCAGATACTGCGTTGGCGCCAGCGAATCGTTGCAACACACCCGAAATCCGATCCAACTTCCATGCTGTTCAACAACCCCCTCCAGCACGCAATCGTGGAAATCGCAATCGGCAGTGGCCAGAATGCTGCCACCAGCCGGATCGACATACGAGAGCCCCGAGGCATTCTCAACAAACCGCCACAGGGGCGCACTCATCCCGCCGCGTTCCTCTCCGGGTTCGTCGGCAATCTGAAACATACGGACCCCTTCGTAGAAGTTCCGTTGATTTCGGAAAACGTCTGCATACTCTCGCTGGGCGAACTCCTTGGAACGAGCCTCGTCGTAGGGTAAAGGCGTGCCTCCCCACGTCTGACCGCCGGAACTCTGCCACCCGTAGAGCCGGCGGTTGAGCATGGGATCCGATGCGTTGTCCACCACGTTGAATCCGAGCAGACGCAGCACCTTCACCTCGTACCGACCCGCCTCGCCGTCGGCGGTGCCCCACCCATTTGAAAAGCAAAGCTCGCCCCGCGTGAGCGGAAACGCATGGCCACCTGTGGCGGCGACGGCACGCTCGTAATTCTCGCGGGCACGGTCGCGAAACGTGCGGAGCAAGTGTGGGTGCTTCTGGAAGTCCATCGCCATCGATAGCCGCCGCGACTCCGGCTCACTCCAGTTAAATTCCCGCAAGACAAAATCGTCGTGCGGGTAGACAGCCAGCTGGGTGGCTCCGCGGCTGACTGCAAACTGCTTCTCGCTCCCGATGCTCAAGTGGAGCTGTGCCTCGCTGCCGCCGAAAGCGGGAACGCGTTCAATATCTTGCAGCCGGTACCAACGAGTAAGGCCAGGCTGAATGTGCGGCACGGCTTTGGAAAGATGCATCCCATCGGGATTGAGGTGCACGCTGGCCGACATCCATGGATCGGCGTGCACCCTCAGAACGGCGCCGACTCCAAGACCGCCCGGCGGCATCGCATCGATTCGAAAACGGATGTAACTCGACGCTGCCGCGTTGATATCTCCGATAAACGGGTAGTCGATCTCGTCGGTCGTGCTGAGAAAGGCGGCATCAAACTGCGGCGGCGGCGTCTTACCCAACGGCTTATCGAGCCGAAAGGAGAGGGTGTATGCGCCGGGGGCCAATGCTGCCTCTCCGAGCTTCCACCAGTAAGCAGGACGCTTCTGGTCGATCCGCTCCACTCGCATCAAGTCGACCCATTTCGCCCGCCGTCCCGCAACGCTCTGGCCCACGCCTTGGGGCAGGAACACTTCCTTCTCGAGCGCATCGATGCCGGCCAAAATGTCTGCCTCTGCTCCGGTGTTTCGATCGAGGCCGTCGCCGCGGTTGCCTGGCAGCGACTTTTGAACGATTCGGGAGTGCTCGGCAAAGCCCTGCGGTCCACCCTCACTGAGAGATTCTCGAGGACTGCTGAGTTCACCCGACACAACCGGCGAGCCGCCCTTGGAGAGCGAGTAGGAAACCGGCACGAAGCCCTCGCGTTGGCCAACGATTCTGGCCCAGACGACATAGCGGCCCGCATGCCGCACGCGCACCTCGGCCGCTAGGGGCTGATCGATCCCAACCACCTCGCCAAACGCGGCCCCTGACTGTTGCGTCGGGGCGGCGGCAGTCCCACGCTCTGGTTTCAATTCGATGGGCCTCACGACTACCAGATGCTGGCCGTCGTGAGGTGTCGCCGCGCCGGTCCACTCGGCGAGTGCCACGGAGTTGCCGGCATCGCCTGGCCATTCGCCACACAAAAAAAGAAGCCCCAGCAACACCGCGACGGATGCAGAACGATGCCTCCAGCAACCGGACCCTTGAAAGCCGTTGCACTTCGCCGACACGATCTCATCACGCCGTTGCATAGGTTGCCAGTTGACCATAAATCTGATCCTCAATCTTCAGGCCCCCTTGGGCATTCCATGCCCAAGGGGGCCTGTCTGCATCATGCGATTTCCATCGCCCACCAGGAAAAGCCAAGCGGGCCATCGACTGGAGCGATTCGCCCCACTCTCAGGCCAACCTGGAGCGATTCACTCCACTCTCTCGCGATCTCTGGGGCGATTCGCCCCAATGGCCAACCGAGACGACTTGCCCCACTGGCGACTATCGAATCAGTTGTGTCGATTTTTTCGCGCCGAAAATATGTGCTTTTTTGGCTGAAATCAAATCGTTTATCTGGTTTTCCATGTTTTCCATGCCCGCCCAATCTATGGCGGGCATCCAATCTGGCACGCGAGATGCATTGCAGAGGATGGAGAGACACAGCAGAGAAGAAGAGGGCGGCTAGCACCGAGCAGATCTCAACGGATCTGTGGTACTGGCTTCTGGTTTTTGGCTTCTGTTTGTCGTTTTTTCGTTTCAGTCTTTTCACGTTTTAGTCTTTTCAGGAGGCATGCTCATGAGAGCCAATTTGGCTACTTCCGCTGATTCCCTCGGCCTCTCGGCCGCTCTGGATGCAAGCGTTGGCTTCAATCGCTGGAGCCTCACGCGGGCAGATGTGCTGCTGTGTGTGTTGCCGATTGCCCTATTTCTATCGATTGTTTCGCTCGTGTAGTTCGCTCTTTTAGCAGGCGTTCTGGTAGCAGGCGTTCTAGCCTCGTGTTGAACTGCACGCACTTTTGTTGAAAAGAATTTCGGTATCTGTATGCGTTTCAAACGTATTGTTTTCTGCATGCATTTGGCTGCTTCGTCTGTTGCGATTGGGTCTCTCTTTGTCTTGTCGGTGATCGCCGTGGTGGTGAGTTCGTCTCGTTGAAAAAAACATGAACAGCGTGCCGGTTCTCTTCGTAGGAAGGGAGCGTGGCCCCCGAGGAGTTAAATATATGAACTCATCCGCTTTTGGTGAACATTCTGGTGCGTCCGCTGATCGCCCCCTCGTGGCTGGCCGGTCGCTGCGGGATGTTGGTATTCGCGAAATCGTGATCGTGGATCCAGCATGCGACCAGTATGGAGATTTTGTAATCGCTGCCCGTGCTGGCCAAGTGGGCTTGCACTTCTGCGCCGACGGCCGTTCCGCAATGCGGATGGCTCGTCGCTTTCGTGCCGACATCTGGCTCGTGGCCCACGAACTTCCCGACATGTCGGGCTTTGATCTCTTAGACATGCTGCCCAACCAGGTATTGCAGGGGGATGTGGATCCCATGCTATCGGGTGCCAGAATTTCGCTGGATCGCCTCGGCGAGGGTATGCGTTCGGGGATTTTTATCGTAGCCGACACGTACCGACTTGAGGACGAGCAACGATCTCTGGCCTCTGGCATCGCCGGCTATCTGGTTCGGCCTATCACGTTGGATGTGATTCGCGCCACCCGCGATCCCGTTAGCCTTGGGTCGTCCGACGCTTCGGT
>CAIRDU010000430.1 GCA_903877395.1 uncultured Planctomycetaceae bacterium | reverse complement strand
TGAAGTGGTGTTTGGCGCTACAGTCGTTGTGCGCGATCTGAAATTCGGTGGTGATGAAATCTTTGTGCTGGTGGGAGCGGGCGAAGAGGATTACGACGCCGGCAAGATCAACGTCGCCAGCCCGCTTGGGCAAGGCCTGCTTGGGCATAAGGTGGGCGAAAAAGTCGCCATAGAAGTGCCTGCTGGGATCATGAAGTTTGAGATTCTGTCCGTCCGATTTGAAGACGCATAAGCCCCACTCGCTCTTAGTCGTGTGCTGCGATTCCCTCCCATAGCGCCGATCCGATCCGGACGAGCGTCGCCCCTTCGAGGACTGCCTCCTCGAAGTCTCCGCTCATGCCCATTGAAAGTTCGTTGAGCCCGGCCGCCGCGGGTGACGATGCCACCAGCCGTTCGCGGATCTGTCGCAGGTGCGCAAACTGCCTCCTAGCTTGAGCCTGAGCGTCTGCTCCTTCGGGCTCGCTGGCCATGCCCATCAGCCCGCAGACTCGCACGTGCGAGTATTGTGCCGCAGCTTCCACCAACGGGCCAACTGCTTGCTCTGACACCCCAGTACGGCCTCTATCGCCCGAAAGGTTCACCTCGACAAGCATCTCGCACACCCGGCCGCACACTGCTGCTTCGGCATCGATGGCTTCGAGCAACCGCTGGCTATCGAGTGAGTGAATGAGGCTCGTCACGCCAATCGTGCGTCGCACCTTGTTGCGCTGCAGGTGCCCTACGAAGTGCCATCGTGGCGGCGGATTCGCTTTGGCCATTGCCGCAGACTTCTCCCAAAGCGATTGCGGCCTGCTCTCAGCCAAGTCAAGGCATCCTAGCTCAAGCAGGATTGCGGCACTATCAGACGAAACATACTTCGTTACGCCCACGATCCGCACGCTGCTAGGATCGCGGCCTCCCTTGCGGCAAGCCTCGGCCACTCTGCCTCGCACAGCATCGAGATTCTCGCGGCAGCGAAGAATGTGCGCAGGAGTCATATCAGGGCTGTCGTGACTGTTATGGCTATGAGGGCGAAGGATCGCTCAGCGATGGTTCATTGAATTTCAAGGGTGCGTGACACGCTCCCTCGTCGGCCAATACGGCCGAGCAAAAACTCGCACGACAAATTGCAGCCGAGCAGCGTACGGTTACGGGGCTTGTCGAGAGCCCGATAAAGGAGCCATTGTTTGAGTCCTGCCTGCACGCGAAACCCAACGGCTTCATGCCGAGCCAGATTCATCCGCGTATCGGCAACCGTCAGTTGCCTCCACGTCAGCGGGCTTCCCAGCCGACTGGCATCGCAGTCGAGCCAGAGCGGGGCGTAGAGGCGACTGCCGGTTGATTGCTGTCGCAGCCGAATCCCCTGCGGAGTTGGGTCGCACGTACCGCGGGCCGCCGCACTCGACCATTCAGGCAACGCAATAGGCATCGCCGTGAATCGCATGGCGGTGTCGTATACGATGATTTCGCGAGTTTCCGCGGCTGCTTCGGTCGCCAGCGACGTTGCCAAAGGGGTTGTCCCCTCGTATTCGAGTGCTCCATGCTCTGCGCATGTGCCCCCAGGCCGGACCGTGATGGCATCGGCTAGCAGCACAATGCGATCCTTCGGAATGATGACAACCTGCCTCTCGATCTGCAAGCCTTCGGCCAGCGGCGCAATGATCTCTAAAAACGATGCTTTCCGATCCGATTCGAAGCACGACACGCTCCACGGCCCCTCCGCATCCAGCGACCGACCGTTGAGCAATACTTGCCAGTGCCAAAGCCCATCCATCAAAAGCCGATCGCCAGCAGCGATCTCCAGCCGCGGCGTGGCGTCGCGGTATTCCAGACTCACACGCAAACTGTCGTAACTCCAGCCCGTGCGCACAATGGTGACGGCAGCTGTTGGATCGTGCAGGTCGCGAGGCAGTAATTTTTTGGCTGGCACGCTGGATTTGGGAACCGTTAGCTTACCGATTGCTTCGGCCGTGCGACGCAGCGGCTTCTTGTCTGACGCCCGAGCCGCATCCAAAAGGGGCTGCGACAGTGCCTTTGGCAGCTTTCCGGAAGCCGCCAGAATCCTGCCGCCATTACCCAGCAAATGCAGTGCCATCTCACACGCCGCAGACCATCGCTCCTCGGTAGCGGCATTCCACGGCAGCGAGTTGCCTGTTTGCATGGCAATTTCACGCACAACAGTCCATCTCGATACTCGCTGGATAACTGCCGCAGATCCCGTCGTCAAACACCCTGTAGCGGACGATGCGGCCAGCGACACTGCCCCGCCAGCCGAAACCAATCGACCAACCTCCTCTTCCAAACTATGCGTGACATCCCGCTCAAGGCATTGGCACGCCTCGATGTCGCAAAACAGTCGGGACAGAGCCAAAATAAATGCGGCGGGGCCAGTGTCGTTGCCCCGTAGGATGGCCTGCATCGATTGGGCCATCTTCACCAACCGCTGGAGTAAGCCGCCAGCTGAACCACCGGCTCGCCGCGTGCGAGCAAGCCACGCCAAGCCCCACGTGGCGGCCTCGCAGGACAACCACTGCTCGCGAGGCTGGGTTGCCAAGCCGGCCTCATCGAGGCATTCCCCGAGAGATGCTTCTATGAAAGCAATCCCCTGCACATTGTGCGAACCGTGTGTAATCTGCTCCGCGAGTTGGCGAAGCCTGCGACGGGTATCGAGGGATTCGCTCTGGTCGGCAAGCCGACGGATACGGCTGGCGACCTCTCTGCTTTTGACGCTCAGGGGTACCCGTGTCTGCCGAGCTACTTCCGTCGCATGAGTCCCTGAGTGGTTGTCGAAGTTTTCGACTGCGATGATCGTTCCCACTGGCTGGCAGGCCAAAGCAACATCGGCAACTGCTCCATCCGCTGGTGCCAAGCCGCGAGCCGTTGAACTGTCGGACAGTTGGCCCAGTTGGACATCGGGGCCTTTCTCTGACCGTGGCCGCCGCTTGCCTCGCTTGTCACTTTTCGTTGCATCCATCAGAGAATTCCTGCGCCGTATGATTTCAAATCTTAGGGGAGGCGTTATACTACCTTAGAAATACCACCTGAGGAATCCGCCACCGTTCACGGGGTGCCACATGCCGCATGCGATTTTGC
>CAIRDU010000429.1 GCA_903877395.1 uncultured Planctomycetaceae bacterium | reverse complement strand
GAGAACTGTCCGCCACAGGCCGTTCTTTATGTACCTAGCCTACAACGCCCCCCACTCTCCGCTGCAGGCCACAAAGGCCGACTACGATGCCTTACCACAGATCGACAACCACCCGCTGCGTGTCTATGCTGCGATGATCCGCAATCTCGACCGCAATATCGGCCGGGTGCTGGAGGCGGTTCGTGAGAAGGGACTTGAGAACGACACGCTCGTGATCTTCACGAGCGATAACGGCGGGGCGAACTACCTCGGGTTCGAGGCATTGAACAAGCCGTACCGAGGCTGGAAGGCCACGTTCTTTGAGGGCGGCTTGCGGGTGCCGTTCTTCATGCGATGGCCTGGGCGGCTGCCGAAGGGGGAGTCTGTGGCGGCACCCGTGACACATTTCGACATCTACGCGACGGCCGCAGCAGTGGCCGGCGCCAGAGTGCCAACCGATCGCGTTCTGGATGGCAAAAACTTAATCCCGTTCATCGAGAAAAAAGAAACCGGCCAACCGCACGAGGCGCTCTACTGGCAAAGCGGCAACTACCGGACGATCCGCCTAGGCGACTGGAAATTGCAGGTTGACGGCACGCGCAAGAAGCAATGGCTCTTTCATCTCGCCGACGATCCCACCGAACAGCACGACCTCGCGGAGTCCAACCCGGCCAAGGTAGCCGAGCTGGCTGCCAAGCTGGCGACAATTTATGCCGAGCAGGCCGCGCCGCTCTGGCCGGCGCTTATCGAGGTGCCAGTGTTAATCGACAAGCCGTTGGGACGACCGGCAATGGCAGCCGATGAATACATCTATTGGTCGAACTGAAGCCACAGCGGGGCGCCGTCGCCCTGCCTCTGGGAACTGTTCTTGTTGTCTACCTGACGAGCCAGATATCCATGTGAGAAAACGCCTCCAACACAGTCCGGAATCCGAACGGTGCAAGGTAGGCCCCAATCGCCTCTTTCTTATTCTCTTCAAAGTTGTGCTCGACTGTTAGAAACCGGACGTTGTAATTATTCAGGTCCAGTCCTCGCAGTACTTCCAGCTCACTGCCCTCTGTGTCGATTGAAATATAATCAATGTCGCGAGGCACGTTATGAAGCTTGAATGCTGAATTCAATGATGTCGTGCGAACTTCACGCAGGGAGCCCTTTCGCGATCGCCCATCCGCACGCCGAAACTCACTCAGCGTTGAGAGCTCGCCCGTACTTGATACCTCAAGAAACTCCATCACTTTATCGTCGCAGGAATAGACAGGTCGGTCATCCAGTTTTGCCGTCCGCAGCTTACGGATCGACTCATGAAATCGGCGGTCAGGTTCGAACAGAACCCCGTGCCACTGAAACTGTTTTTCAAGCATGAAAGTATTGGATAGTTGCTCGCCATTTCCAGTGCCTACTTCTACAAAGAATCCGTTCTGTTTCATGTTGGAATAATAGAGCGCGGCGATATCCTGAAAACTTTGCCCTCGACTGTTTTCCAACTGATGAATGACCAACTCCATAAAACCCCTAGCCTCGGGGTTCATAGCATGATTGACGGTACAGTCACGCAGTCCAGCGAGTGCCAGCATCAGCGACTGAATGAGAGCGTCTGGCGACCCCATGCGGCTGAGCTCAATGGCAGCGCGGATGTTGTAACGATCCTGCTTGGCTGCCAGTGCCAGTTTTGCAGAATCACGGTGGCGTCGGCCGCTGCGAAAATTGAATTCCGCCAGAATCTTTTTGAGCATTTTGCAGATCTTCTCCAGGCGACCCACGCGTTTCGCTGGTGCGCAGCAGAGCTAGCTACTTAGAAACAGGAGCCTTGCGTTCTATTTCGATGTGTTACATAAACAGGCCGCACTTGGTCAATATTGACTTCTACGAGAATCAGATCCGAATGCGATGAATCAAAGATCAGTCGATTGACATCTCTCGCAAAAGCATGGACGAAACTACTCGCGAGAATCTCGCAGGAGTTTCTCGCTTCCATGCGGGCTCAGACGGTCGGCGAACCGTACGCAGCGGCCTAGGCAGCTGGCCAGACCGCAAACGATTACGAAAGTGCCGCTGAAAAGGCTATCTTGTATCTTTTTACGGTGCCGCTTCGATCGGCGCCGTCGAAATGTCTCCCGGCACGTCGTGGAGGTACCGGTCCCAGAAGAGCTTCACCCGCGCCCGCAGTTCCGGCGGCGATGGAATCCCGTGGCCGGCACCCGCCACCGGGACTAGGAATGAGGTCGCCCCCCGCCTTTTTGAGCGCCGCGTCGATGATCTCAGCCTGTTTGAAGTCGACGCGGAGATCCTTCGTGCCGTGCAGCGTGAGGACCGGCGGCGATTCCTTCGAGACGTACGTCACGGGCGAGGCCTCCCGCGTGCGATCGGCGAGGTTGGCCGGCGGACCGCCGATCAGGCCGACCACGGCCGGATCGGGCTTGCTCGCCTCTTCGCCCACAAAGAGGGGCGTGAAAAGATCACTCGGCCCGCAAAAATTCACAACGCAGGTGACGTGGCTCGGTTGGTTCATGCAGTCGCCGACCTCCCCATCGAGCGTCTTCACGTTGCCGCTGGTTCCCATGAGCAGCGCGAGATGGCCACCCGCCGAACCGCCAGTCACGCCAATGCGGTCGGGATCGATGCCGAGTTCCTGCGCATGGCTGCGGATCCAGCGGATCGCCGCCTTACAATCGTGGATCTGGGCGGGCCACTTCGCCTCGCCCGAAAGGCGATAGCCCACCGCCACCGCGACATACCGACCGCTCTTGGCCATTTCGATCGCGCTGCCGACGAAGCCCTTGCGATCACCGCCGCTCCAACCGCCGCCGTGGATGAAGAGGATCACCGGCAGCAGCGTGTCGGTCGCCCGCTTCCGCGGTAGGAAAATGTCGATCTGCTGCCGCGGATTGTCGGTGCTGGCGTAGGACTGGTTGAACCGAACCTCTGACGTTCTCCCCATTTATTGATCCAGCCGGGCTGTTAGGGTTTTAACTTTTGACATCACCAGAAAGGGTGGGTTTTTTGGATGGAAAAGAAGCAGTTTCCGGAAGAGCAGATTGCGTTTGCACCTCGCGCAGTCGCGAGTCGGGTGCAACCGCTGAGGCCAAGCCAATCCTATTAGATAATAAATACTTATGTTACTTTGTCAATCACTTTTTCGTAGTCCTCAATCACGTTGCTTTGCGAATAAGAACTATATAAACCCTGTAGATGATCGGTCCCAAAAGAAATAATATCCTTCAGGGAATTATCCTCTATAAATACCGAAGGAGTAATCCCAAGAAAATTACGAAATTGATGAGACTTTGTTAAAGCGATGGGCCTTCTCGCCGACAGCGCATAATCAGGAGAAGAGGCTAACCCAGCCCCATCAAGATAGTCGTTAAAATAGCAATTGACTGTATTTTGACTCATTGAGGAAATTAAGTCTTGTGTTGAAAGGAT
>CAIRDU010000428.1 GCA_903877395.1 uncultured Planctomycetaceae bacterium | reverse complement strand
GGTTTTGGTTCTGGTTTTGGTTCTGGTTTTGGTTCTGGTTTTGGTTCTGGTTTTGGTTCTGGTTTTGGTTCTGGTTTTGGCTCTGGTTTTGGCTCCGGCTCTGGTTCTGGTTTTGGTTCTGGTTTTGGCTCCGGCTCTGGTTCTGGTTTTGGCTCTGGTTCTGGTTCGGCAACTGGTTCCGGTTTGACTCTAGCCACTGGCGGTTTGATGGGTGCTCCGCTGGTTGAAACGGCCCTGTCTGAACGAGGATCTGGAGGCAGATCCTCGCTCGGCGGCGCACGTTTTTTGCTGCGAGGGCTCCGCGTGGGCTGACTGTCCTGCGGCGGCTGCGGGGCATTGGGTGTATTGGCTCTGACCACCTCGCCGCTGGGCGTCTTCGTTGGTCTGGCTGGGACTACCTGTTGCATTGCGTAGACACACGCCAAGATCGCGGCTCCACCGCACAACACAAGCAGCAGCATTCCTACTGAAAAAGCTGGAGCCGACTGCTTGCGTACCCTGGAGGCAGTGACTGGCGACCAGCCATCCTGCGCCGGCGGCTCATCCCACGGGCTCTTGTTGGGGTCGAGGACCGGCACACTCGGCGGTCGCGGCATTGTCAACGCAGGGCCAACAGCCATGGCCGCCCGGGGCAAAGTGGCGATCTGAGCAAGAACTGTTTCCCGCGCCTCCTCAACTCGTTTGAGGAGTGCGTTTCTGGCGATATCAAACGGTCCTGGAGCAATCCCCTGAAGCAGGGCCAGCCTAGCCGCAGCGGCCCGCAACACAGTCAACGGATCGGATTCGCTGGGCAACAACCCCAGCACGCGGCGTGGATCCGAGAGATCCACGGCATCGATGCCAAGCCATTGCTTGCAAGGGTCGAATTGTGCATCGCTCATAGTGGCAAAGGATAGATAAGGAAACCAAGCCAGAGGCACAACCAGCACACGCAACTTGAAACCAGAAGGTATTCCGGCTGTTGGAAACCGATTCTACCGTTTGTGGGCTCTGAATGCCATTCGAGGCCGATGTTCAAGCGGGATTTGTCGCGTCAGGCTGGCTATTGTGACTGGCACGATACCGCTGAAGAATCAGATCGCAGGCCGATTGACTGATGCCGAAAAGGTCGGCGATCTGGTGCACGGCGATCCGCTCTGGCTCCTCGACTAGGCCGGCTAGGCCCGCAATTCCAAGCATACCGTAAAGCATCCGGTGCCGATCGATTGCCGAAAACTTGATCTTTCGGGCCGCTAGTTCCTGTTGCAGTTGGCGGATGCACCATCCTGCCGGGAGATTCGCAAGTACATCGGTATCGGCCACCCCAAATCCGTCCGGCCCCACAGCCTTGAGCCTATCTCGATCCCGATCGCTCACAATCCCGTCGGCCATGGCTACATGGAGCCCACCCCAAAAAAGAAACGGTGCCAGAATCGCATCCACGCCGTGCTTCTCGTTTGACTGTTCAAGTTGTTCAACAAGAGGATCACCCAATTCATCAGGCGGCATGTCACGACCAGCCATAGAGATTCATCCTTTTGCCTGTGTTGTCGGGTTCGTTTTGAGCGAGAGTATGGGCTAGGAGCATCTGACTTCCTAGCTACGAATGGTGCTCACGGCCCATTTTTTCTCCACACCGTCATGTCTGCAAGCGTGTGCTGGTGCTTGCGGGCTGTTTCGCGAATCACAAACGGAACATCTTGGCGGTGCACCAGTGTAAAGTGTGGATCGAGTTCGCGGGCAAGGCCATCAAACGTAGTGAGTGGTTCCCCGTGTTCGCGGCGCCCTCCTAGCCACTTTGCCCGTGGAGTGTATTCCTCCAGCCACGTGAAGGGAGATGTCATTACAAGCAGTCCCCCCGGCAGTACCCTCGCAGTAATCCCCTCCAGAAATAGTCTCGGATCGTAGAGCCGATCGATTAAATTGCCCGCAAAGACGAGGTCGTAGTCGGTGAAAATAGGCTTCAGATTGCAGGCGTCTCCCTGCGTAAAATGCACGCGCCCCCCGCAGTCGGCCAACCCCAGCGAGTCGAGCGAGATCGAACGCGCAACCGTGAGTTCGCCCTCTGTAGGGATTTCGTAGAGCACGTCCACGCCCTGTTGCAACCGTACGCCCGACTGAATAAATCGAGCCGAGAAGTCGATTGCGTCGACGTGCTCAAAATACCTCGCCAGCTCAAAAGCCGATCGGCCCACCGAACACCCGATGTCGAGGCAGCGATGCCTCATAGCAGGCTCCGCGTGAGCCACAGAGGCTTCCGAACACGCCTGCGGAAAGTTTTGTACGCCGAGCGCCTCGGGACCGTAGTGAAACTCCAGATACTGCGCGACGAGTTGATCGGTTTCATAGAGCTTCGAGCCTTCTGTCACGCAGTCGTGTCCCGGTGCATCGATAATTGTGCGGAAGCCGGCGTGCTGAAAGAAGTGCCGGCGAAATGCGTAGCGAGCACTCTTGAGCGACTCGTTGCCTGTCGAAATCCACGAGCCCCCCTTCATCAAATTATGGCGTCCGTCGAACGTCGGGACCGAAAAGTCGTCGTAGAGTGGATGCACTTCAAAACCCTTCAGGGGGCCAATTGGCGTGCGAGTCCACTGCCAAACGTTGCCGATGATGTCGCAAAAGTCAGCCTGCGAAAATAAATCGACCGGGCAACTGCTGGCATAATATTCTAGGTTGATGTTGCCAGGTGCCTTTGACCATGTGGGCTGATCGGTCGGGAGGGTCTCTCGAAGGGCCTGCCAATGGGCCTCCGTGGGGAGCTGAACATTCTGCCCCGTGTTCGTCCGCTGCCAGGCACAGAATGCCTGCGCTTCTAAGCAGTTGACTTCCACCGGCCAGTTCAGCGGGAGCGGCACCTGCTCCAGAAGATTTCGCTGCTGCAATGTGCCGTTTTGCACAGACCAAAAAGGAGGACGTTGTGCGCGGGTGTAATGCAACCAACCCCGGCCTTCTTCTGTCCACAGGGATTCATTCTGATAGCCACCGGCCTCCACAAACTTCAGGAAATCGCCATTGGAAACGAGCCGTTCTTGGGCACTGAAGCTTGACACGTGCACCTCTTCGCTGCCGTACTCGTTGTCCCAGCCAAACGTGGCATCTTCTGCTGGCTTGCCCAATCGGACGGTCTGGGCTGGAATTTCCACCCACGCATTGGCTGGAGCAGGACCCACGTGCGGGCAAGATCGCCAGAGTTGCTGCTCGTCGGCAGTGAGGCCATCGCCGTGCCGTAATTCATTCAGGGGCATCTGCCGCATGATCACCGACGAGGTTTCCAGATGAATTCGCTCGTGTTCAATGCCCATCAGAATGATCCACGCCGGCGAGTCCTGCCGGATTGGCAACTCCAGCGGCATCGACTGAATGAACGCGTCGACTCGGGCCTGCATCGCGAGGCGATAGTTGCGAACCGTCTTCACTGCCGGCCAGTCGTAGTGTTCGGTGTTGAGGTCGTCCCATGACATCTCATCCACGCCGACGGCCATGATGGCTTCCAAGTGCGCGTCGATTCGCCCGGAGATATACTTGCCCGCGATGAGCTTGTTGATAAAGAACACCGCCGGGTGGGCATAGTAGAAAATCAACGGATGTCGCAGCGGCTCGTGCCGATCGTAGAAGGATGCGTCGTCTTTGATCAGTTCAAAGAGCCGCTCGTAGAGTGCACTGGTTTGCTGAAAGTAATCGCGGATTTCCTGCCGCTTGGCCGCCACCGAATCTGGAGCGAAAAGATCGGGCGTGAGCAGCACTGTTTTTGTAGGAGCAAGCATCGCGGCCGGGAATGCCTGTAAATCGTCTGGTTGGCTAGACTCAGAATTCAACCGCAATTCCTGAACAAGGGGATTCATTGCAAAATGGTTTCCGTATGGGAGCCTCTCGGGGCGCGGCAGGAGGTTGTTCAGACCGAAAAATGTCCGAATGCTAGCACTGTAGCATCGGCATGGAGTCCGTCCAGAAACCGCTGCGGAATTGCCGCCGAGGCCCCCAAGAGCGACCCCACAACGGCCCCGCGATGGCAATTGTCGCCGCCTACCTGCGCGTTGGAGCAGACACCTTCGGCAAAGTTCCCCGCATGACGATACGCCAGATAGAGCGCCGCCGGAAAAGCGTCGGGGATGTAACACGCCGAACTCAAAATGCCCCCCACCACCATGCCGTCGGGGTGCTTCTGCCACTGCCGGATCTTGGCGGCCGAAATCCAGTCGGTGGCCTCTTCCAGAATCGCTGCTTGCAGATCGCTCGGATCGCCAGCCGCTAGCCGTACCAAAAGCCGCATCAGCACATCGGCAGCCCGCAGCACGCCCTCATTTTTATGCGTGAGTCCCACGTGGGTTTGGACAATCGCCCGCAGATCGGGATGGGATGGACCCAACGCCGCCACGAGCGCCGGCACCAAGGCAAGGCCGCCAATGTGCACGTCATCGCCGCCGCATGCAAGAGGTTTTTTGCCAGCGGCGTAGTGCGTAAAAAAATGACGGTGATATTCCTCGACATACGTATCGCGATGCTTTCCAGGAGTCAGCATGAACGCCACGTAACGTTCGAGCCAACGGGAAGGATCGTAGCCCCCCTCCGCTCGAATCATTGCCGCCAACTCAATTGCCAGCCGACTGTTGAGCGTGTTCTCACCGGCCTTGAGAAACTGGTGGTAGTGAATGCCTCGCTGCCCCCAATACTGCGACT
>CAIRDU010000427.1 GCA_903877395.1 uncultured Planctomycetaceae bacterium | reverse complement strand
CGATCTAGGTAGAGCGGCAGGTCCATCGACGGCACCTGATGTGTAAAGAATCCAAGCACCCCAAACTTTCGCATGCCCGCCAGCACGACCGAGCCGAATGCCACCCCGGCAAGTGCTAGAGTGACGGAAAAGGACGCAGTTGGCGACCCGGCCCACGGCACCATGCCCAGCAGGTTGCAACCCAGAATAAAGAAAAAGAGCGTCCACAGCAGGGGCACGAAGGTGTCTCCGCCGTGATGAATGCGGCCGTGGGCGTCGGCATGTGGGTGCGGATCATCGATGGCCGGTCGAGCAATTGTGTCTCGCACAAACACGAGCATCGACTCAAAGAGATTCAGCAGCCTGCCTTTGGGGGCGGCGCCCGACCGCAGTCGCGACGCGATCCACGAAAACAGCGCCAGCATCACGGCGGCCACAAGGAGTTCTAAAACCATGTATTTGGAGATTCCAAAGCCGGAGCCCGCCTTTACCGCGTAGAGGCTTTCCAGTTGAGCAAATGGTTGTGGAATGAGGATTTTCCCATCCATCGCTTGGTTAAACGTTTGCACGTCAGAAATGTCGGGATGCCCCACTCGCAAAAACTCCGGTACGTCATCGAGTGTTTGATAGCCCTGCCGCCAAAGTGCTTTGGGTACTTCGAAGAAATAGCAGTCTTTCAAGTGATAGATGGGGTTGGCTGACATCGAAAGCTCCTCAGCGAATCGTATGGTCGGGAAAGTATTCAGGCAGAAAAAAAGTGAAAATTAATAGCGTTTTTTTCTATTCTATGGTTCTGCGATGCTCAGCATTTGCTGGCGACATCATGACGTGCAGAAGAATGTCGGTGGCAAGGAGTGTGAGATAAAATGCGGTCAGCAGGCCACCGGCACCAGCCAATGCCAGTAAGTTGCCCCATGTTTGCAGCCACGCCAAGGCGGCTAAGGGAATCATAATGCGGAGCAACATCCCAGCCATTGCTCCGGCCACAGCTAAGGAAGGGCTGTCCACGAAGCATCGCGAGGCACACCAGCCGCTGAGAGATCCAATCAGGCAGATGCCAGCGGCAAATGCGATAGACTCTCGCCAGAGGGCGCGACCGTCGTCGAGAGACAGTGCCACCGCCACTGCAGCCCCCCAAACCAGCAGCAGCGTGCAACCTCCCAGCAGCGTGGACCGTGCACGGGATGGCTGAACCATGTGCCAGAAACTCTGGGCGGGAAATCTCGGGGCGGCAAACACAGTCTGGCGAATCCTTTGGGGTAATTTTTGTGAGTCGACTTTTGATTCTTTGGGGGGCGTTCGGATCGGTTGAACGCATGAGCGGGCAGTATCCTAACTGCTCCGCCGATTTTTTGAATTCCCCCCTATTTTCACGAGCCATATAAGCGATGCTGTAAGCCCGAGTACAAAACCAGCCGGTCCGAGCAATCCAAGTCCGTAGCGTTTATCCAGCCAAGTGCCAATCACTCCAGGCACAAACATCACGATGCCAATTGCCATGATGCGCGCGGCCCATGCCAAGGCATCGCCAACCGGGGAAGCATCAGGGACACGGATCATCACAGCAGCCTATGTTCTCTCGTGTTCTCTGACCAGCGGGGTCGACCCCCGTGCGGCCCCGCTGGTATCGTGATCCACTCACATCTCACGCGGAGGCCCCGTCTATGTCGCATCGCAAACGCAGTCGTCGCCGTCGACCGGAACAGGGAGTCGCGGTGGCCATCGCCGATGTGGCCAGTCCATCCACACTGCGGATGATCGCTTGCGACGGCAAAACATGGGCGGAATCGACGGTGGTGCGGCCAGAGGAGTTGGCCGTTGACCGTGAGAAGTGGCCGGTGGTCTGGATCGACATTGATGGTTTGGAAGATGCCGAAACGATTCGTATGATCGGCAACGTGTTTGAAATCAGCGAGTTGGCCCTCGAAGATGCCATCACGCCCGACGAGCGACCGAAGGTGGAGGTATTTGGCCACCAGGTTTTGATCGCCGCCCGCATGGCAAGGTTTGAGGGAGAGGCAATCGTCACCGATCCAGTCTGCATTTTTTTGGGCGACCGCTATGTAATTACGTTTCGGGAGCGGCTCGCGATTGACGGGTTTGAGGGAGTGCGTCAACGGATTCGGCAGGGCCGCACACGGATCCTCCACGGCGGTGCCGACACGCTGTGCGCGATGCTGTTCGATGTGGTGATCGAAGGGTATTTTCCAGTGCTTGAGCAGTTGAGCGATCGGCTGGAAGCGACCGAAGAAGAGGCTATGAATAACCCTTCGCGCGAGTCGCTTGTGCGGATTCACGATGTGCGCAACGATCTCATGACGCTCAGGCGGGCGCTCTGGCCGACTCGCGATTTGCTTCACACGTTGGGCCGAGAGCCGACCCCGCTGGTGGGCGATCTGGCCCGGGCTCATTTTCGCGACTCGTACGACCACGCCATGGAGTTGCTCGATCTCATGGAGAGTTATCGCGAGATTAGCAGCGACCTGCGAGACATCTATCTGGCGAGCCTCAACAATCGCATGAACGACGTGATGAAGGTGCTTGCCGTGATCGCAACTGTTTTTATGCCGCTCACATTCATTACCGGCTACTACGGCATGAATTTTGACACCAGTTCCCCATGGAACATGCCGCTGCTTTCCTACCGCTATGGGGGGCCGATCGCGATGGCTATCATGGCAACAACAACCGTCGCTATGGTTGTTTTTTTCTACCGTCGCGGTTGGCTCAAGCGTTGGTATTAAGCCGAGATTAAGTCTTGCCCAGCAGGAACGATGTGTGCATCGTCCCCTTGCCTTTGACTGTAATCTCACCCCGATCGGCAAACTGAAACGTGCTATTAAGCAGATCGCGGGTCGCCTGCGAGATATGAATCCGGGATGGCTCACCGTGCGACTCCATTCGGCTAGCGAGGTTGACGGTGTCGCCCCAGAGGTCGTAGGTGAACTTATGGCGACCGATCACTCCGGCAACCACAGGTCCAGAGTGGATGCCGATCCGCACTTCGAGGGCAAGCCCGCGGCTTTGCATCACATTACGAAACGATTCAATCATCCCCAGAGCCATCGCTGCAACGGCGTCCGCATGGTCGTGGCGAGCCAACGGTATGCCAGCCACGGCCATGTAGGCGTCGCCGATGGTCTTGATTTTTTCGACGCCGTGAATGCGAGCTAATTCATCGAATGTCGAGAAAATGTCATCAAGCATTGCAACCAGATGCTGCGCGTCGACACGCTGTGAAAATTCCGTAAACCCACAGAGGTCCGCAAACAAGACTGTCGCGCAAGGAAAGCTTTCCGCGATCGCGGCCTGGCCATTTTTGAGCCGTTCGGCGATCTTCTCCGGCAGAATATTGAGAAGCAGTCGCTCTGATTTTTCCTGCTCGCGTTTGAGGTCGGCCAGTGATTGCTCGAGCGCAGCAAAAGCAGCATCCCGTTCGAGCAGTCGATGGAATGCCTCAGAATGAACGCGGATCCGTGCAATGAGTTCAATCTGATCTGGGAGTTTCACGAGATAGTCATTGGCTCCAGACTCTAGGAGTTGAGCTTTGATGACAGCCTCCTCCATTGCCGAAAGCACGATAATCGGCACATTCGCGGTGGCTGGGACTCCGCGAAATCGTCGCACCATATCCAAGCCGCTGATGCCGGGCATTACGAGGTCTTGCAAGATGACGGTGGGTTTAAAAGCACTCGCCGCATCAAAGGCGATGTTGGCATCGCGGCAGAACTCAAAAACCATATTCGGCTGGCCGGCCAGCATGCGGCGCACGGCCTCACCAATCATCCGTTG
>CAIRDU010000426.1 GCA_903877395.1 uncultured Planctomycetaceae bacterium | reverse complement strand
CGGGGAGCACGTCTTCGAGGTGTCGCCGGATCATGGGCACGTTCTGCGTCCCGAACAAGCTCTTGATGGTTTCAAGCTCGGCAGGACGGTTCACGAGGGGCGTGCCCGAGAGGAGAATCATGTGGGGCGTGCGCCGGGCAAGAATCGCAAGAGCCTGCGTTCGCAGCGCGTCTTCGTTCTTCGCGAGGTGGATTTCATCCCCGATGATGAACTGCGGCTTGAGCGCCACGAGGTCGAGGTAGCGTTCCGCGAGCAGCGCCCACGAGATGACGAACACGTCCACCTTGCGCGTCGGCATCTTCGTGCCGAGGTCCGTGATCGCGTGAATGACCGCGCCGGGCACCCACTTCTTTGCCTCGCGGCACCAGTTCGTCACGACGGAAGCGGGACAGATGATGAGGGTGGGAGTGAGCTTCACTCGAAGCCATCGACACCGCAGCTAGGCTTGGAGCCGATGTGCTTGTGGTGCACAGCGGATGCCGCGGTGGCCACACAATCAGCCATGCCCACCGGCTCCTCGCCGATGCTTTCAACACGCTCGCCCCCGAGGCAGCGGCCCGCGGCGTCACCCTGGCCCTCAAGCCGATGCACCCGGCGGCGGCGGCCGGATGCGGTTTTTTAACGCACCTTTCAGACGCAATGGAATGGGTCGACCGATTCGATCATTCGTCGGTGAGGCTCTCGCTAGACCTCTGGCAATTCGGCCACGACCCAGCCACGCACAGCCTGCTGCCCGATCTTGTGCCTTTGACGGCGATTGTGCAGTTGGCCGACTGTTGCGGCCTGCCATCTGCAGATCGGGAGCGGTTGCTCCCGGGGCAGGGCACGCTGCGGCTTGGGCCATTGGTGACGTCGCTTGTCGAGCATGGCTATACCGGCGACTTTGAATTTGAAATTATGGGCGAAGCCGTCGAGTCGCTGGGGTACGAGGAAGTGCTCCGGCAGGCCCGCCTCGCTTCCGATGCCTGGACACGTAGGCTGCGTGTGCCGTTGCTAAAGTAAGCGATGGCATTCGATTGAGCCACCGGCTCGTCTACTCTGACGGCAATCGCAGGTCCCACGCTTCTAGCCAGTTGGTTTCGACGGGCTGGAGGTTGAAGTCCTGCCGCAGACGCTTATCGAAATCATCCATGTGGGCCGCCCCGTAGAAGATTGCGATGTGCCGCTTGCCACGAGCAATCTGTTCTTGAAGCACTTCGATGGCTGCCGCGTTGCGATCGGTGATCAGCGTTGAGCCTTCCTCGCCACCAAACGCTGCGGTAAGCACCTCCATGTCGGTGAACTGTTCGGCCATGATCCGACGCAGACGGATTTCTCGGTCGGAGCCAAAGAGGATGCCAAAGAGATCTCCAAAACCCACATCAGCAGCCGGCCCAGCACCAGCCTTCCCAGTCCCGCGATCTGCTCGGGCCATCCCCTCCCGCATCAGTTTGGCAAACATCGTCCACCAAGATTCGCCACGTTTGGCCATCGCGGCATCAAATTCCTTGGGCGACATATCGGCGTGAATGAAATTGTTGGCCGTATAATCGATCTGTTCCAATTGAAATTCGAGGCCCAGCATTTTCGTCATACCCTGCTGGGCCGAGCCAATCGCTCCTGTGGCCTTGCGGCCCGGCCGAGGCACTCGGGCGTTGTCGGGGGCAACTAGTTCGTAGAGCACTGCGTCGTACTCACGAAACACGCGGTCGAGCGTGTCGTAGTAGGTCCGGCTTCCCAGATGAACAGCCCCTACGAGATCCACTTCCAGTGGCTCCCGGCCAGCCTTTGCGGCAGAGGCTGCCGTCTCGCGGTACCGCACGATGGATGTGTCCAGCGAGAGCGGTCGGCCGTTTGGGTCCCGAGACAGCCTCAGAAACTCAATCGCATCGCCACCATCCGCGGCCACGGCTCCCGTGGCCTGCGGTGGCTTGGAGTGCAGTTGCTTGGCCCGCGGCCGCACTTCCGCCGCCACCGCTTTGGGCAAGCCTTCTGACAGGCAGACCGGAAATAGGCCAGGGGGGGCAAGGCCGGTAAGCCAGGGAACGAGGACGCCAGCGGTGCAAGCACACGAGACCGAAAAACAGCCAAAGCGTTTGGCATTCATCACATGTTCTCCTGAGCGGGCTACGGGGCAGCAGGGGTGCCACGGGGAAATCTCACCGATGGCCTTTTGTAGAACCAGTCGGGTTCAACATACCCGAGCCTGCCCCGACTGCCACTCTTTTCACAGACGCGCCCAAAATTCCCCGGATCCGGCAGGGTCAACCAAGATTCGTCAACTCGGTCCACCGTCCCGACCGATACCACACGAGCAATCCGCATGCGCGGAAAACCGGCTCCTGCTCCCCAGGACTTACAGCGATGGCTACGAACATGAGTTTCAAGCGTCTGACAAAAGTGCTCCTGAGCCTGACGGCGATCTGCGGATCTGCCCTGACGACTCGCGCTGGCGACTGGATTCCGATGCTACCGGATCAGGATTTCTACGACTTTCAGCTCTTTGCCCCACCGGATCTCAATGAGTATCAACTCTATCCGGAGCCCAGCGAAGGCATCTTCTTCAATTACGACCGACTCTACTGGGGCATCACGGTGCCAAAAACCCAAGAAGTGGGCAGGACCCCAACGGGCTATTTGATTCCGACTAATCCGATTTCGCCGCAGACGATTGTGACGCTCAACAACGACAGCATTCAGGCGGGAAAGTCCCTGAACCCTCCCTACCCCAATGGTGTGCTGGGAGGTCTCTACGTGTTTGGAACCGACGTGCTACGACTGGACCTCAACACCAGCTGGATGAAGACGGCCATGTCGTGGGGCAATCGCTTTGAGGGCGGCTGGATCTACGACAACCGCGGTATCGAGATCAACTATTTCGACACCGGCGAACAGTCCCAGAATTTCCAAACCATCAGCGAGTTTGCCGCTTCCTCGCCGCAGCAGATCTTTACGCAGGGTCAAGCCAGTGGTGGAGCCGATGGGGGTGGCGGGCTTGGTGGAACCTCTATCCCCCAAACCACGACGACGATTGTTGCGGTGAGCCCCCCGCCCGACCATCTCATTGCTCAGAAGCTCACGCAACACAACACCACACGAGTGCAGAGTGCGGGAGTGGCAGCACTGGTCCGACGGGAATTGGGCCGCCGCGGGAGTCGCTCCACGGCCACGTTTTCTGTGGGGCCACGGTTTATTCAATTCGAGGATCGGTTTAATCTGGGCTACGAGAGCAATCAATATGCTTGGAACACCGGTGGTGGCACGACAGGTGGCACGACAGGTGGCACGACCGGTGGCACGACCGGTGGCACGACGGGTGGCACGACGGGTGGCACGACGGGTGGCACGACAGGTGGCACGACGGGGAGCGTGACCGGTGGCAATGCCAGCCTCGGTATCAATACGAGTTCAGCGGGCGACGTCCTAGACATTACGGG
>CAIRDU010000425.1 GCA_903877395.1 uncultured Planctomycetaceae bacterium | reverse complement strand
GTGCTCGGCACGTATTACGGCTACCGACTCATTTCATTTTTTGACGCCACAAGCGCAGTGCTATCGCTGGCGAGCGCCATGTTTGCGCTCTCTTGGCTCGAACGCCACAACGAGTTGACGGCACTTCTGGCGGCCGGCGTGACGCGATGGCGAATTGCCCGATCGTCCATCATCTTCGCGATGGTGGTGAGCATTCTGGCGTTTGCCAACAGAGAAATTGTCCTCCCACAAATCCGCCATACGTTTTCGCGCAACGCTCAAGACCTGCGAGGCGATCAGGCACGGCCCTTCGATGCTCGCTACGACCACCGAACTGAAATTCTTTTCCGCGGCCGCAACGCACAAGCAGGCCCCTGCCGCATCGAGGCACCGAGCTTACTCATGCCTCCAACGCTCGCGGAGTACGGCCCTCAGATCGATGCGGCAGAAGCCTTCTGGAAAGCGGCCGACGAGCATCATCCGGCTGGCTATCTCTTGCGGGCAGTGCGAGAACCATCCAACGTCGATGTGATCCCATCGCTGGAATGCGGCGGCCGCACGATCGTGCTCACGCGATCCACAGCCTCGTGGTTGGAGCCAGGGGAGTGCTTCGTCGTGAGCGATGTATCGTTTGAGCAGCTTGTTGGCTCGGCCAACTGGGGACAGTATTCATCGACCCCCGACCTGATCAAGGCGATCGCCAACCCCAGCCTCGGCGTGGGCGCCGACATCCCGCTGCGAGTGCATTCCAGATTCGTGGCTCCAATGCTCGACTTGTCGCTGGCCCTGCTCGGCATTCCACTGGTTGTTGGCCCCAACCGTCGAGGGATTTTTATAGCTGTAGGGCTGTGTGTCTTGATGACCGTGCTCTTTTTTCTGGTCGTGCTTGGCTGTCATGCGATGGCCGCAGGCTACATGCTCAGCCCGTCACTGGGAGCCTGGACTCCACTACTGCTCTTGGCCCCACTGGCTGCCTGGCGGGCGCAGCCGATGTGGCAGTAAACTGCCGCGCACCTATGGGCCTCGGGAGGCACGCGACTAGAAAATGCGGCCTACTGTGCCGCCTCAACAACGGTTCGAACCGTGAGGGGAGCCAGTTCGGCCAGCGGCACCTGCTTGACAAGCTCATTCGGAATGCGCCACGTGAGGACCGTGCAAAACGCCTGCTTGGGCTCGGCCGACACCCAGATTTCGCACGTGCCTTCTGACCGCTTTGTTTCGGGGTTTCCGGCCACTTTTCGATCAAACATCTGCATTCCGCTGAGGCATAGCACCTGCCACTTTTTCCCTTCTGGCGTCGTATGCAGCTGCTTGTTCCATTCGGCTTCTGGAAATGATTCGTCGGCTCGAACCTGCTCCAGGATGGCCGACTCAATATCCTCCCGCTGGCGCTCATTCGTTGGGACAACACCTACAGTCAGCACAACCGGCAGGCTGGCTCCCGCCACAACAAATTGTTTTTCAAAGGCGAGTTCAAAGCCTGGATACTCCTTGAGAAATGGTGGCACAGTTCGTCTGGGATCCTCCTTGCCGTCTAACTGCGAATCAAAGAAGCGTGGCACCTGTACGCTTACGGCACCTCCTGCGAGCGGGGTCGCAGCGGCATGTAGTCGGGAGAATTCCGCCGCCGTTCTGTATTCCCCAAGCGATTTGCCAAAATCGGTCGTGTATTCGCCAGAGGAACACCCCGCCATGACAAGCCCCAACACCAGCATGAGCGGCAGACATGCCGGGTGAAATCCGCGAGAGAGAGGCGTTGGGATGGACATCCTAGGAGTGCTCCGAGCTTTGAAACAATCGGCTGGCGTATCGGTTGGCGTCATTGTGCCGAATTGAGCGGCAGTGCAAGCGACCCTCATAAAGCCCGCCACAGCCCTCAATACCACCAACCCGCAGACTCTTCGGCATCCCCCGCTTTTATCCAAGCCTTTTTTCTCTACCCCGAACCCCCGAACAGCCGATCATAAAAACTACGGACGAAAGTTTAGATCGAACTGACAGCTGGAAAATTTGTTGTCAAGGCAGTTGTGCAGGCAAAGGAGTGCCAAAGGTCATGCGAATTAACACCACCAGATTTGGACGCATCGATGTCGACTCGGTCGACGTTCTGACGTTTCCCAGTGGTCTACCCGGGCTGGAGGACTGCCGCGAGTGGGCCCTGCTTGCCGACTCAAGCAACGACGCCCTCGGCTGGCTGCAAAGCACCACTCGCGGCGACATCGCGCTTGCCGTGGTGAGCCCACGACGGTTCGTGCCGCAGTATCAGGTGCGGATTCCTCGCAGTGAACTCACGCCGCTAGCCATCAGCGATATCCGAGAGGCTCAGGTGGTGGTCGTTGTCGGCCAAAACGGCAAGACACTCACGCTCAATTTAAAAGCTCCGATCGTCATTAACCTCGAAGCTCGTACTGGGCGGCAGGTTGTGGCCAGCGGGGAACTTTCCATGCAATACGAACTTTTAACAGAACGCCCCGCACTCAAAAAGAGTGCATAATAAGAGTGACAGCTGACACAGGAAT
>CAIRDU010000424.1 GCA_903877395.1 uncultured Planctomycetaceae bacterium | reverse complement strand
GGGGCTGTTCTTGCGCCACTGGAGAGTCGTCGGGCTGAAGCGACTGCACAAAGCGTGCAGGGGCTTTTTCGGTTAGCCGAGTCGTTTTCGACCGGAAGCGTGGCAGCAGCGTCTCTCTTGGGAGCAACCAATCCAGCCGACACATTGCAGGCGTGGGCGGCAGTTCGGGTGGCGGTTGGTGAAAAGCTCTCGCCAACAGAATTGGCTACACGGCTGGGCGACGATATTGCCAGCATTGACGATGCCATTTCGCGACAGCTTGACACAATTCTCCATCACGCTCGATTTCAGCAAGTAGAATCTTGCTGGCGGGGGCTTTTCTGGCTGGTCAAACAGGCGGCGAGCGCTGACGCATCCAGCGAGGGGGCCGGTCGTGTGCAGATACGAATATTGAATGCTTCGAAACGAGAGCTTGCTCGCGATCGTTCCAGTGCAGTGGAATTTGATCGTTCGGTGCTGTGGCGAAAGGTCTACGAAGAAGAATTTGGCACAGCCGGCGGCAGTCCTTTTGGTCTTTTGATTGCCGATTATCAATTCAGTCAGCATCCTGATGACGTGAGCCTGCTGACGGGATTATCGGAGGTTTCGGCGGCTTCGTTTGCTCCGCTATTGGCGGCTCCGTCGCCCGATCTGTTGGGTATTAATTCCCACGCCGACCTCAACGAGTTTCTCGATCTCAAAACTTTTCAGTCATCCCCAAATTTTGTGAAATGGCGATCGCTGCGGCAGCGAGAAGAGAGCCGGTTTCTGGGGATGCCGCTGCCGGGCGTGCTGGGGCGTCTGCCGTACGATGGATGGATTGGCAGGCCCGAAGGAAAATCCGCAAAGGAACGCACGTTTGCCAAGCGAGGCTTCCGCTATCGCGAGCAAGTGGACGGTGCTGGCAGCGGACAGCGACTCTGGATCAGTGGAGTCTGGCCATTTGCAGCCATCGTATTGCGAGAATTTGGACGTACGGGATGGTTTGCTGACATTCGCGGTGGCTCTCGCAACTCGAATGGGGGCGGTCTGGTGGAAGATCTTCCTGTCGATGGTTTTGATGGTTTTCCAGAAACGTCTGCCATTCGCGGGCCAACGCAGGTGTTTGTCACGCAGGATGCTCAAGACCAATTAGAAGAAGCGGGCCTGATTCCTCTGTGCGCAACTGGTTCTGATGGTCGGGCGGTATTTCATTCCAACGCCTCGCTGCATGAATCTGAAAAATTCACATCCCCTGCGGCAACCGCTAATGCTCGCATCTCATCGATGCTTCAATATGTGCTCTGTGCATCCCGTTTTGCTCATTACTTGAAGGTGATCGCCCGGGACAAGGTGGGGTCGTTTGCCGAGACAGCAGAGCTCGAACGGTTTCTTCATGCATGGGTCAGCGCCGATGTCACCCCCGACGATCAAGCATCTCCGGAAGTGCGGGCTCGCCTGCCGCGGAGGGCTGCGCGGGTGGAGGTTCGGCAAGAGCCGGGCTCGGCCGGATCCTACCGGGTCATTATGTGGCTACAGCCCCACTTCCAACTCGATCAAATCGATGCCACACTCAAGCTGGTAACGACAATCCTTCGTCCAGAAATCAAGTAGCCT
>CAIRDU010000423.1 GCA_903877395.1 uncultured Planctomycetaceae bacterium | reverse complement strand
GATCTGGAAGCCGCCTTCCGTCCAGACACCTTTTTGGTTGCTGTCATGCTGGCCAACAACGAGATCGGCGTGGTGCAGGACATCCCAGCAATTGGCGCTTGTGTGCATGCCAGAGGTGGGCTCTTGCACGTTGACTGCGCACAGGCCATCGGCAGGATACCGGTGTGTGTCAATGACCTGTCGGCCGATCTAGCCAGCTTTTCAGCACACAAGTTTCATGGGCCCAAAGGGGCGGGGGCTCTTTATGTGCGACGTCAGAAGCGTGCAGTACGCATCGATCCGCTCGTTTTTGGCGGTGGCCAGGAACGCGGCTTGCGCAGCGGCACGCTGGATGTGCCGGGGATCGTCGGCATGGGCGAGGCTGCCCGGTTGGCCTCAGAGAATCTTCAGCACGAGCCAGTGCATGTGCGAGCCATGCGAGACGATCTTTGGCGGTTGCTCCAAGAGCGCATCGATAGCATCAGTCTCAATGGGCCAGCGTTGGACGACCTTGGCGTGCGGCTCCCCAATAATCTGAACGTGCAAGTCGCAGGCGTGGACGGCCACTCCTTGCTGGCAACATTAGCCAGCGCAGGTTTGGCAGTGAGTTCGGGGAGCGCGTGTTCATCGGAAAACCCGCGGCCCAGCCACGTGCTTCGAGCGATTGGGCTCAACGACGATGAGGCACGGGCAAGCCTTCGGTTTGGTCTCTCTCGGTTTACCACTCGCGAAGAAATAGCAGAGGCTGCCGCGGTTATCGCGGCCGGTGTGGCCCGCCTGCGGGGCTAAAAAAGGCTCTCTTGCCAATTCAGAGCGACTCTTTTTTCCTAGGCTTTGCCTTCTGGGCTCTTGACGATAAACTTTCTGATGAAGGCCTTCTGTCGGCCACGCTCATACCCATGCAACAGGAGATCGGAACCCATGTCGGTTTTGCTCACAGAAAAAGCTGCCAGCGAAGTAATAAAGATCATTGCAGACCAGAAGATGGATCCAGCCACGGTGTTGCGTGTTGGCGTTGCCGGAGGTGGTTGCAGCGGGTTTTCCTACTCGCTCGGCTTTGATACCGCGTGGGATCCCAAGAGCGACTCCCGCAGCCAGCAGCATGGCGTAGCGGTTGTTGTCGATAAGAAGAGCGATCTTTTCTTGGACGGTACCACGCTCGACTTTCACGAAGGGATCGAAAAGCGCGGATTCACATTCAACAACCCCAACGCCAAAAAAAGCTGTGGTTGCGGCAGTTCATTCCAAGCCTGATCCCAGTGCCGAACAAGCCGGTGCTCGCGCACCGAGTACAGACCGAGTACAGGGAGAGCCGGTGGCTGCGGAAAAAGTCTATATCGTTGGTGTTGGAGATGACGGCGTTGAAGGCATGACCGCGCAGGCTCGGCGGCTCTTGGAAGCGGCAGATTTGCTGCTTGGCCCCGAGGCGTGCGCGCCTCTTCTGCCTGCATCGATGGTGTCCCGGCTGCGAGCGTGTGCGAATCTCGAAGAGCTCGTTGAGCGGATTGAGTCGGCTGGATCGCAGCGACTCGTCGTGCTGGCCTCTGGCGATCCTTTGTTTTACGGCACGGCGCGGTATGTCTGTTCGAAGCTGGGCAAGGATCGCTTTGAAGTTGTGCCGCACGTCAGCAGCATGCAACTGGCGTTTGCACGAGTGAAGGAGAGTTGGGAGGAAGCATTCCTAGCGAATCTTTCTGGGCAGTCGATCGAGCGAGTGGTTGATCGAATTCGCTCGAGTGAGACAGTCGGCCTATTCACAAGCGAGCAATGGCCCCCGTCGGCCGTGGCCCGCACGCTATTAGAAGAGGGGATCGATTCCTTTCAGGCGTATGTCTGTGAAAATCTAGGCTCGCCCGACGAGTGCGTGACGCAGGGCAGTTTGGCAGATATTGCCAAAGAATCCTTCGGCCCGCTGAACGTCATGATCCTTGTGCGGAAGGCACGCGCGATCGATAAGCCTGGGCATGTTGGCACGCGGCTTTTCGGGAATCCAGACGAGTCGTTTTTGCAGTCGCGTCCCAAGCGAGGCCTCCTGACACCTGCGGAGGTGCGGTCGCTGGCGCTGGCCGAACTGGGGCTCCAGACAACGAGCATTGTGTGGGACGTGGGTGCGGGGAGTGGTTCGGTGGGGCTGGAGGCCGCTCAGATAGCCCGCCAAGGCACCGTCTACGCCATCGAGATGGATCCCGACGATCATCGCCTCATACTCGCCAACGCCGAGCGGTTCGGCGTGACCAATCTGCATGCCGTTCTGGGGCAGGCGCCAGACGCATGGCACGATTTGCCCGATCCGGATGCGATTTACGTCGGAGGGAGCGGTCGCGATGTGGCCAGGCTCGTGGAAGAGGCGTGGAAGAGGCTGAAGGCCGGTGGGCGGCTTGTGTCGGCGTGTAACAGTATCGAGAATCTCGCGGCGGTGCACGTGTTCTTGAGGGCCCAATCAAGCGATGCTGCTTACTGGCTGGTGACCATTGCCCGTGGCATCGAACAGCTCGACCGCATTCGCTTCGAATCGCTCAACCCAACGTTTCTCATCGCTGCGACAAAGGCATAACGCTTCGCGTGGCGGCTTCTCTCTGTTCAGTGTCGCCGTTCCGGCTGATCAATCATGCATACCGATCCAGAAACACTCGATGTGATCGCCGTGGGGGCCCATCCGGATGATGTTGAGATCGGATGCGGCGGCACGCTGGCGATCCTTGCCACGCTGGGGTTTCGCATTGGTATCGTGGATCTGACCGACGGTGAGCCGACTCCACGTTCAAGCGGCCCAGCGGAGCGTTTGGCGGAGGCTGCCGCAGCGGCAAAGGTGCTGGGCGTTGTCCATCGTGAACAGCTCGGTTTTGAAAATCGTCGGTTGTTCGATTGCTTCGAAGTGCGCGTCGCATTGGCGAAAGTGTTTCGCCGTCATCGCCCCCGTCTGGTGCTTGGCATGGGCGACAAAACACCGCTGGCTTCTCCCGACCATGCGCAGGCCGTCGCGATTACCGAAGCCGCCGTGTTTTACTCGCGGCTGACGAAGTGGGACGATATATTCGAAGGGCTTCCAGTGCACACTGTGCCGGTGTTGATGAACTATTTTCTTTCCGCTACGGTGCCCAGCATACCCGTGGGCCATTGGCCGTTGGTGGTTGATATTGCGGGTGCCTTGGATGCCAAAATCGAGGCCATAGCCTGCTATGCTTCGCAGTTCCCTCCCGAAAAATCTAATGTGTTTGCACGCGTTCGATCCTCCGCCGATGTGATCGGAACAATGGGGGGTTGCTCGGCAGGCGAACTGCTCGCGGGCACCAGGATGCCCTGCACCACAAACCTCCTGTCATTGCTTTTTCCATTTGATTCGATCCTCTAGCAGGCGCGGCGGCCGATCGTGCGACTTCTCAAAGATCTGCCATGAGCCCTTCCGCCGATGTGATCATTGTGGGCGCCGGAATCGCCGGTCTCTCCGCAGCCGAGGTGCTGGCGCACGCCGGCCATTCGGTGATCGTGCTCGAAAAAGCGAGAGGCGTAGGCGGTCGCATGGCGACGCGGCGAGTTGGGGCTGCCGTATGCGATCACGGCGCACAATTCTTTACGGTGCGTGGCCGAGCGTTTGGAAAGAGAGCAACCGCTGCCCATGCCGCTGGCGTGGTGCGGCCATGGTCAAATGGTTTTCTACGAGCGGCGTCGAACGGATCCGAAGTCACCCCTGCCGTCGACGGCCATACAAGATGGTGTGGATCGCGCTGCATGAGCGATTTACCGAAGTACTTCGCCG
>CAIRDU010000422.1 GCA_903877395.1 uncultured Planctomycetaceae bacterium | reverse complement strand
CCGGTGGGGTGGCTGAGTGGGAATACCGGCCCACGCCGGCATCCGTTGCTTGCAAGACTCGACGATACCAACGCCCGCGGCCGATTCAACCTTATTTCTAGAGTTTTCACGCCTTTTTATCGGTGGCATGTCGGCACGACCGCTACGACACGACGACTTTTCGCCGCCACCCAAAGCTTCCTGTTTCCCCGAGTGTAAAGCCAAGCGAGTCGGGAGCGTGTCGGACACAATCCTGCCCCTGATACGAGATTTTCTGAAAGGACTTCGCGAAAAAACGGCAGGGATTTACGGTGTTTTGGTAGACTTGCGCGGTCAGTTAATCTGCCGATCCGTTGACTCGAACCCCTCTGCCAGAATGGTTCCGCCAGAATCAATCTGCGTTGCTTGTGATCTTTTTATGGCTGCCGTCGATCCATCCGTGTCATCTAGTCAACGGGCATCCTTCTGGGGCCCCAGACCGGCGTTTCTCCGTCATGGCTTGCTCATTTTTCTCGCACAGATTCTGACGCTGCTGCTGGTGCCGATGCTCGACAACGGCGATACACTCATGCCCATCCCGTTTGCGGCAATAGCTTTTGCGGGAGCAACATTCACGATATTGAATCTGGGGTACCGACGGCTCGCGGCGGCGATCGCCGTGACGGGCGTGGTGGGCATCCTGTATCTGACTTCGATGCCCTCGCCGAATCAGTTCAATCGCTTTCCAATGATGCTCGTGCTGATCCTCGCGTATTGTCTGTCTGTCTGTCTGGCGATCTACCATGCGTTTGCCGCCAATCTCACGTCCTCGCAGCGCATTCTGTGCGGCGCGGCCAGTTTCGTGATGGTCGGTTTTGTGTTTGCCGCTGCCCATGGCTTTGTGCACTTTTGCAAACCCGACGCCTATTTGCTGCCGTTGGGCATTGAAGGGGGGCGACCACCCCGCTGGCTCGACTTTCTCTGGCTCAGCTTCTCAACGCTCACGACTGCAGGCTTCGGCGACATGGTGCCCGTGGGGGCGTGGTCCTGCATGCTGTCGACGATGGAAGGCCTGTGCGGCATTCTTTTCCCGGCCACGTTGATCGCTCGGATAGCAACATTGAACGCCGACAATCGACTCTCGCACAGCCCGTGACGGCCGTAGATTTTTTCCCGCTGAACTCCCGAGGATTCCTAGCAACCATGCCATCCATGCCATCCATGCCATCTATGCCGCACGCTGAATCCATGGCTCTGCCGCAAAGCCTCGCCATCGGCGCCGTCGCGCTCGACAAGCAACGCTTTCGTCGGACGTTCGTTGCTGGTCTTACACGTTCGTGTTTCTTCGTCCTGTTGGTTGGCGGTTCTTCGGGCATATCGCAAATCATTCCGGCTCCTGAAGTCGCGGCCATCCCCTACCTGCCAGTGATCACGACGGGCATTGGAAACACGTTGATTCGAGGCAATCACTTCGACGATACTACCCAAACGTGGATGCAACTCTACACAGCAGACATGGCGGTGAGCGCCGAGGGGTATGTGTTTCTGACCACGACATGGGAGGAGGGGCTCAGGGCGGCGGGCATCTATAAGGATGGGGACGCCTTGCCGGAGATGACGGGACTGGGGGTGAACTCGGGGGACGCAGTGGCGGTGAGTGCCAAGTGGGCCGCCTATGCTCGGAAACTGCGAACCAAGGACGGCGATCGCATCGATTTGAACCTCTATCCTCGCGGCACAAGCACTGCGATTGATCCGACCAAGAAGCGCACCATTCAACTGCCGCAGCAGGCAATCCCCATCACTGGACTGGCCATCGACGACGCATCCGATCGCGTGTATCTGGCCGACGATGCAGGAGTGAAGGTGGTGTCGTTGAAAACCTTCAAGCTCACCGACCTTTGCATTCCGCTGGAGCGTGCGGGGAAACTTGAGGTGGATGCCGCTGGCAATCTGTGGGCGATTCTGCGTGCCACATCTGCCTACGCTCACCAAGAGTTGCACGGCGAGGTGTTCGGCAGCGAGGCCGTGGACGCAACGCACGGTCTGGACAAGGCGGTGGCCCCTTCGGACAAGGATTCCTTCATTGCCAAGGACACGCAGTCGGGCTTTGTGGGCTTTGACTTCGGTACGCTCCAGCCGGTGTCGCGATTCTGCATCATGGGCGACATGGCGAAGGAGGATTTCCGCGATCTGCATGTGCAAACGAGCACCACGGGCCGCGACGGACCATGGACGGATGTGGGCACACCGCAGGACAAGCTCTACAGTTGGCCGGAGGAGCATGTGACGCTCGACGCGACGCATCCGATACGCTGCGTGCGCGTTATCGGCGCAG
Organism: uncultured Planctomycetaceae bacterium; assembly: GCA_903877395.1. Taxonomy (GTDB): domain Bacteria; phylum Planctomycetota; class Planctomycetia; order Pirellulales; family UBA1268; genus BAIKAL-G1-2R. The sequence continues at coordinate 9,800 of CAIRDU010000422.1, read as the reverse complement.
GGGTGAACATGCACCGGATGCGTGCCTTTGCGCCACCGAGTCCAGTGCCGGGGAGGGTGCTCAAATACGATCCCGAGGGCAACAAGTTGCCGCAGAGCATCCAAGACATCGCGAACCCGATGGATATCGCCTTCGACGCAAGGCATCAGCGACTCTGGGTGGCCGATGGCGGCCCGGATCATCAAGTGCACGCCTACACGGACCTCGATGGTGCGATCAAGCGCGAGTCGAGCCTAGGTGAAAAGGGCGGCTGGCGCGCGCAGAAGGGCCGTATCAGTCCCAAGAGCTTCGAGAACATCCGCGGCATCGGCACGGACTCAAAGGGCAATCTCTACGTTTGTGATGTTGGCATGGCAGGCATGTGCCAGAGCCGTTTGCAATCTTTCAGCGCGAACGGAGATCTGCAATGGAACCTCACCGGCACTGCGTTTCTCGACTCGGTAGATGCAGACCCGGAATCAGGAACCGACGTGTTCTCTTCCTTCAATCACTACCGCGATGGCCGCTGGATCGCAAGCACGCTGGACCGTGCGCGATTTCCAGATGACGCCCGCCCCAACGGACACTCGCTTGTCTATGGCGTGCGGCGATGGCACGGAAAGAAGTTTCTGATTACCACTACACAGCATGGATCGCCTCTGTGCGTGTTTCGTTTTCTGGATGGCGACGAAGCAGCGATTCCCTGCGCTGTGATCGCTCCCCGCAATACGGCTAAGATCTGGCCACCGCACCAACCGCTCGGCTTTGGCAGCTTCATCTGGACCGATACAGACGGCGATGGCCAGTTCGCGGCCAGCGAGTATGCCAAGGTGCTCCGCGATGACAGCGACACCGCTTTTCAGAACATCGATGATGCAGGCAACTACTGGTTTATCAACCGCTTCAAGGGAAAGCGATTCCTGCGGAAGATCGCACTGGCCGGCCTCAACGAACATGGCTGCCCGGTGTGGAAGTGGGATGCGCAGGAGAACGCGACCTACGAACTGCCGCCACCGCTCCAAGATCCCAAGGCACGCATTGGCGGCTTTGAGATCGACTCCACTCGCGGCGAGGTGTTTCTCTTCGGCTTTCCTGCCGACAAACCCAACGAGTGCGGGATGAATTGGCCGCTCGGCCGCCTCATGCAGCGATGCCGCATCGAGAATGGCACGCTCACTCCCAGCCACACCGCCGAACTTTTGCATAATACAGTGATCGACAAGCGAACGACCGATCAGGCCTACGGGGCGGCCTTGTGTGGCGATTACATCTTCGTGGCATATGCGCATCATTTCACAGTGCTCGTCTATCGGCGCGATGACCTCACGCTCGTCGGCAGGCTCGATCTAGGCCCGCAGGTGCTCAAGCCGCTCATGGACGGCATGCACGAACTCGTCGTGCGGCCTGATGGCGATGGCTTCGTGCTCTACACGCCGCACTACGTGGCCAATGCCATCCATGTGCGTCGCTGGAACGGCACCACTACCGGATGGATGCCCGCACCCACACTCACGCTGGATAACAGCATGTTGCAATGGAACGCCGTGGCGGGCGCCACTGCATGGCAGCTCGAGCGCCGCGTCTTGCAAGCGGATGGCTGGAGCGAATACGAGCCTGCTGGCACGCTCTCTGCCGACAGCCGCACGTGGAGCGATACGGAGCCCGCCCAGGCAGCCGCCTATCGCCTGCGAGCGATTGGCAACGGTGGAGCGATGTCAGATTGGTCTGCGACGGTGTATCAGCGGTAAAGCCATTACCACTCAGGACAAAATGCCTTTGACCACGTGACCATGTACATCGGTGAGCCGGAATTGGCGGCCTTGGTATCGGAATGTCAGTTTTGTGTGGTCAATACCGACAAGGTGCATGATCGTGGCTTGCATGTCGTGGATGTGAACAGGATCGGCCGTGATGTTCCACGCAAAGTCGTCTGTCTGGCCGTAGATGTGGCCGGGCTTCACGCCTCCGCCAGCCAGCCACCAACTGTAGGCTTTGCCAAAGTGGTCGCGGCCGTTTGGCTTTACCGGATCGCCTTGACCAAATGGGGTGCGTCCAAATTCGCCCCCCCATGCAACCAGCGTGTCAGAGAGCATGCCCCGTTCTTTCAAATCCTGCACCAGCGCAGCAGAAGGCCCCTCTGTGTCTTTGCACTGTTGCTCCAGTTGCGTAAACAGATTGTTGTGTTGATCCCAACCAGCGTGCATGAGCTGCACGAATCGCGTGCCCCGTTCTAACAGCCGTCGTGCGATCAGGCAGTTGTAGGCAAAACTTCCCTTCACGTGCACGTCGGGTCCGTATCGCTCGAGCACGTGCTTCGGCTCACTTGAAAAATCGACCAAGTCTGGCACGCTCGTCTGCATCCGATAGGCCATCTCATACTGGGCAATGCGAGTGTCGATCTCGGGATCTCCGTAGTCGGCCAGATGTGCGGCATTCATGACCGCCATGTCGTCGAGCAACGCCCTGCGAGCCTCGCGGCTTACGCCCGAAGGATTTGCCAGATACGGCACTGGATCGCCGGTGTTACGAAATCGCACTCCCTGAAATCGGCTCGGTAAAAATGCGCTGCCCCAGTAGTAGTCGAAAAACAACTGCCCGCATGTCTTGGCCTTGTCGGAGGAAGTCATCACCACGAAGGCGGGAAGATCCTCTGTCTCGCACCCCAATCCGTAGCTCATCCACGCTCCCATGCTGGGTCGGCCTGGCACTTGGGCACCCGTCATGAAGAATGTCACCCCCGGCGCATGGTTAACAGCTTCCGTGTGCATGCTACGCACGAGGCAGATCTCGTCGGCAATGCTGCCGATGTGCGGCAGCATCTGGCTCATCTCGATACCGCAATGGCCATATTTCTGAAAACCTTTGATCGGTGAAACCACCGGCCACTTGGCGTAGCCGCTCGACATTGTGGAGAGCCGAGTGGCGCCGCGCACGCTCTCGGGAATGTCTTGACCGCCGCGAGCAATGAGTTCGGGCTTGGGATCAAAGAGATCCACATGCGACGGCCCGCCTCCCTGCCAGAGCATCACAACTCGCTTGGCTGTAGGGGCATGGTGGGGTAATCCGGGCAAACCCTGAATACCGCGTGCGATGGTGTCGGTGCTCGCTGGTCGAGCGTCGTGGGCCAAGAGCGAAGCGAGAGCAACCGAGCCAATCCCGATGCCGGAAGAGCCGAAGAGCTTCCGACGGGTGACGCGGAGCGTGTTTTCAACCGGCAGATCGGTGGGCAAAGTGTGCATGGAATTGAGCGAACAAAAACGGTGGCAGCCACCGTTTTTTCTATTCGCGGGTGAGTGCTTCGTCGAAGTTGAGGATTCCTAGACAGACGGAAGTCAAGGCTGCGTGCTGGGTGATGTCGAGTGATTCGTCACGAGGATGCTCGCCCACACTCAGCAACTGTGTGGCTGCATGCACATCTGGCGAGATGGCCAACTGACGCTGGTGCATGCGACGGAGCGTTCCCATCTCGTAGTCAGTCGGCTTGCGGGCAAGCACGCGGCGAAACGCGTAGGCCAGCCTCCCGTCGAGTTCTGTTGCTGACTTCATGCTATTTTCCGCAAGCACGCGGGCTGCCTCGACCCACGTTGGATCATTCAAGGTTGTCAATGCGTGCAGCGGGGTGCTCGTCAGACCTGCCCGCACCGTGCAGGTCTGGCGATTGGCCGCATCGAATAGGTTGGCCGGGTTCACGGTCCTTCGCCAAAACGTATAAATGCTGCGGCGGTAGAGGTCGATGCCGTGCGAGGCGGGATATGTAAAGTCGCGTTCCTTCGTGACCGCAAGAGCCTCCCAGATTCCATCCGGTTGATACGGGTAGACGGGCTGGCCACCAATGCGGGAGTCGAGCAGGCCAGCGGCAGACAGTGCCACATCGCGGAGCACCATCGACGGCATGCGAAAACGGCTCGCGCGACCATGCAGGCGGTTGTCGGGGTCCTTCGCGAGGTGTTCTGGCCGCACTTTACTTTCTTGCCTGTAGGTGGCACTGTTCACAAGCAACCGGTGCATCTGCTTCTGGCTCCACGCCCGCTCGCGGAACTCCACCGCCAGCCAGTCGAGCAGTTCAATGTGCAAGGGATACTCACTTTGCACCCCCATGTCTTCGGCCGTCTTGACAAGCCCAACGCCAAAGAAGTGCTGCCACATGCGGTTGACTTGCACGCGGGCCACGAGCGGGTGCTCCGGCAGAAAAAGCCACTGTGCAAGGCCGAGCCGGTTGGTAAGCGCGCCTTTTGGCAGCGGCGGCAGAAACAACGGAACATCGAACGTGAGCTTTTCTCCCTTGGGCGAGAGATAGTCGCCGCGATCAAGAATCTTTGTTTCGCGAGGCTTTGCGTCGCTCATGATCATCACTCGAGGAATCTGATCGCCCTTGAATTGGTCGAACTCCCGCTTCGATGCCTCATACTGATTGACCTTCGGGAGCCCTTTGACAACGCCTTCCTTCACCGTGGCGTTGAAGTGCTGACGCAGGTGCTTTTCAATCGCAGCCTCGTCCGAATCGCTGCGATCCTTTGCGGGCTTCCTCAAGAGAGTCGCGAGATAAGGGGATAGACTCACGGCATCGGCTCGCTCGCCGTCAGCCAAGAGACCGGCCCGCCACGCCTCGTAGGCTGCATCGATTACCGGCATCACCTCGGCCTCAAGCGACTTCATCTGACTTTCGAGATCGGCAAGCTGTTTCTTGTTCTCCTCGCTCGGAAGTTCCAGCACCGGCAGGGCCACCCGGATTCTCGCGGAGAACCTGGTGGGGGCACCCGACTCGGGCACTCGGTTCAAGGCATCTAGCAGGGAGTAGTAGTCTCGCTGCGTGACCGGATCGTACTTGTGATCGTGACACTGAGCGCAGGCCATCGTGAGTCCCAGCCACGTTGTGCTCGTCGTATCTACACGGTCGAACAAGTTATTGAAGCGCTGCTCCTCGGCGATCGCGCCTCCTTCGCCATTGAGCAGGTGGTTGCGATTGAAGCCACTGGCGATTTTCTGATCGTGTGTGGCCTGTTGTGTCGGAGCATCTGGCAGCAGATCGCCCGCCAGTTGCTGGATTGAAAACTGGTCGAATGGCATATCGGCATTGAGCGATTTCACCACCCAATCTCGCCAGATCCATTGCCATGTGTCACCGTCCTGCTGGAATCCGTTGGAGTCGGCGTATCGTGCGGCATCCAGCCACGGCAGGGCCATCCGTTCGCCGTAATGAGGACTCTCCAGCAGGCGGTCGACAAGTTTTTCGTAGGCCTCTGGATCGGGATCACTCACAAATTCGTCCACTTCCTCCGGACTCGGTGGCAGGCCGAGCAAATCGGCACAGAGTCGGCGGATGAGCGTGGGCCTGTCGGCTTCCGGTGAAGGGCTTAGGCCGACGGCATCCAGCTTGAATCGCACATAACGGTCGATCTCGTTTCGAATCCACCCACGCTCTTTCACGTCGGGTACAGATGATCGCACCGGTGGCGTGAAGGCCCAGTGCGGCTTGTATTCCGCCCCCTCAGCGATCCAACGGTCCAGCATTCTTTTTTGTTCGTCAGACAGTCGCCTGTTGGACGAAGGCGGCGGCATCAGGACATCTGCATCAGTCGAGTGAATCCGTTCCAGCAGAACGCTGGCTCCAGTGTTGCCTGGCACGATCGCCCCTGCCTCGACGGCGGCTTCGCGGAGATCGATGCGGAGATCGGCTTTACGTTTGTTGCCGTCTTGGCCGTGACAGTAGAAGCAATTTTCCGAGAGGATCGACCGCACATCACGGTTGAAGTCGATGGCAGGCTCTGCGATTGCAAGCGGCCCCGGCAGTAGCACGAGAATCGCTACAAGCACCGATCGTGGCGGCATCTGGCAGGGGTAGGCATGCGTTCTCATGGCAGGCTCAATACTACTACAGATCCCGTACGGTTCGCACTCCTAGGGCGACTGCACCATAAGCCAAGTCGCTGCAAGCATTTTGAACAGGTAGTTTTCGTTCCAGCATTGAAATGCAAGGCGTTTATTTTACTCCGAGCTTGGCGGTCTTTTTATTCTTAAGCATGGCAAAAGCCGTTCGGCGGAGCGTGCTGAAATGTGCCCGATTGCGGCACGGCCGTTGACACGACTATCCTTAGTTTTCTTTTTGAAGCGCGCCGTCGCTCGCTCTGATTTGTTGCCGAAGGCAGGCCCTCCATGGTTTCCCGAATTGCTAACCTCCGATGAGAAACCAGGCAAACACCACCAACGATCACGATCTGGCCGATCGGCAACAACAAGTCATGCCAGCATCCTGCGACATCTTGATTGTTGGCACTGGGGCTGCAGGACTCTTTGCCGCGACGTGGGCAGGCCGCACGGCGCACGCTGGCGGGCGATCGCTCCGAATCGTGGGCGTTGATGGCGCGCGGAAGTTGGGCGCAAAAATCCTCGTGGCTGGCGGCGGGCGGTGCAATGTCACGCATTGGCAGGTGACCGAATCTGATTTTTCCGGCAGCACATCGCCGGCGATTCGCAAGGTGCTAGGCCGGTTTGGCGTCGAGCAAACGCAGGCATTCTTTTCCGAAGCTGGCGTGGCGCTCAAGCAAGAAGAGACCGGCAAGCTCTTTCCTGTCTCCAACTCGGCCCGCACGGTGCTCGAAGCGTTGGTGCGAGAGTCGAATCGTGTCGGCGTTGAACTCATCCATCCGGCACGCATTATGGCCCTCTCGCAAACAGCGGCGGGCTGGTGTGCTACGACCGATTCTGGCGAGATTCTGGCCACCTGCGTCATCCTCTGCACAGGCGGAAAATCGCTCCCCAAGTCGGGCTCTGACGGCGGAGGGTTCGCGCTGGCAGAAAGCCTCGGCCATTCGCTGACAGCACCAATCGTTCCGGCGCTGGTGCCGCTGATCCTGCCGCAGGGACACTGGATCACGGAATTCTCTGGGCTCACGCTCCCGGCCGAGATACGGCTCACAACGCAGCACGGAAAGCGACTGGCCGCTTTCACCAACAGCACGCTCTGCACACACTTTGGCCTTTCTGGCCCCAGCATTCTGGACATCAGCCGCCATTGGCTTATCCAACGCAACGGCGACACGTCGGTGAAGCTCTGGATCAACTGGCTCCCAGGAGAATCGGCCGATTCGCTGGATGCCCTCTTGCTGGCAGCACCAGGCCGCGGGGCATTGGGCGTGCTACGCGATTACGTGGCAGATCGATTGGCCAAACGGCTGTGCGAGATCGCCGAAGCACCCACCGCAGGCGATCTGACTCGCGAGGCGCGGAGACGGCTCGTAGCGGCAGCCACGGCCACGCCGCTGCCGATCACAGGCGACCGAGGCTTTACTCTGGCCGAGGCCACAGCAGGCGGCGTGCCGCTGGCAGACGTGCGACTCGACACGATGGAAAGCCGAATCTGTCCGGGACTGTATTTCGCCGGTGAAATTCTCGATGTGGATGGCCGAATCGGTGGCTTCAACTTCCAGTGGGCGTGGGCCAGCGGCTTTGTAGCAGGCACTGCGGCAGCCACAGCAGTGCTTCAGGCCACCGGCGACACCGATGGCACAAGCCGAGCAACTACCGGGCAAACCCGACAAAAAAGCTAAACAGTTGCTGGCTGTCGTCCTGGGCGTAGGCCACAGGAATGGCGAAGTCCAGTGCGATCGGTGCCGGTCCCATCGCCGGCAGCGTGATCCGTAGACCAAACCCAGGGGCAACTCGCATCGTGTTGATCGTGACGTTCGACTCGACAGTTCCAAAGTCGGTGAAGACCACTCCGCGGAGCGAATCGTCGGCCGTGATCGGAAACATATATTCGACGGTGTTGAGCCATTCGAACGGACCACCCACGATGGCACCATTTTGCCTAGGGCTGGCCCCGCGGAACATGAAGCCGCGAAGGGTATTGTAGCCGCCAGCAAAGAAGTTGTCGTAGGCAGGTGTGTTGGGGCCAGACATGCCGAGCACCGAGCCGACGGAGAGCACGTGGCGGCCAGAGCCGTCGGGCCTCTCGTTCAGGAGAAAGTATTGTCGTCCTTCCAGAATGCCTCGCGGGTACACATACGTGCCGATCACCTGCTCGAATTCGAACGTGGCCAGATGTCCCTGCGTCGGCATGAACGGGCTGTCTCGCGTGTCGTGAATGAGGCCTCCACTGAAGCCGTAGACGGCATTGTTGCCCAGCATGCTTTGGATGTCTGGGGCAAAAACACGCGGGTTGTAAATGGCAACTCTCTCGCCTCGAAAGCCTGCGTTCACCGACAGATCTGGGGCAAAGGCAAACTGATAGCCTAGGCCCACTCGTCCACCGGTGCGGCCTTCTGCCCAGTCGTAGAAATACCGAGTGTAGTAGGAGGCACTCGTGGACAGGCCGATGCGAGTATCGAAGAGATACGGTTCTTGAAATGTGGCGGTGTATCGCTGCAACTGCGTGCCAGGGGCGGCTTCGAGCCGAAACCGCTGGCCAGCGCCGCGGAAGGCTGTGCCATTGCGGATGTCGTCCCAGTTGCGGGGGAGGCGAGTGATGTCAAAGTTTTGTTCGTCGATGACAATGTTGCCGACTAATCCTGCATTGGAGTTGACTCCAGCCCCGATCATCAGACGTCCGGTTTGGGTTTCCTCCGCGTCGACGTCAACAACGACGTAGGGCTCATTGCCGGGGAACGGCTGGAGCGGGTCGCCGCCGCCGAAGTTCGGCACCATGCCAGGCTGTGCCGGAAACGATTGCCCTGGAAACTGCTGCACTCCCTGCATGGGCACAATCGGGGCGCCTGGCATCGGGGTGCCCTGCGTAGGATTCTGAACGAAGGCTGGCTGCAACACCCCTGGCGCAACGGCCGGGGCGATGCCCCCTGGAAATCCTGCCGCACCTGCTGGTGGAGCAACCTGCTGGCCTTGCACCTGCTGAGCTTGAGCGAGATAGACCGGCTGTTTGGGCGGCGGTGCAACCATCCTGGAATAGTCAAGCGATTCAGGGCCAGCGGGGGCCAACGGCACACCACCCCAGCCTTGTGCCGGCTGCGCGGCGGGCACAACGGGACTCTGACCTCGCCACACAGGAGCGTTGGCCATTGTGGATGGCCGGGCGGACGAGGTGGGTGCCGGCGGCGCGTCGAGCGGCTGTTCGGACTGCGGCATCGGCCCGATGGCGTCGTTGTATTCGCCTTCCAGCACCAAATCAATCACCGCATCGTCTGAAGAAGCCTCACTGGCACTCTGTGCTGCAAAGGCATCGCGTGCCAATGGATCGGGGCTCTGGCCTCGAAATCCGGGTCGCTTGGGGCTACGGGCCACCTGAGAACTGTCATCTCCGCCCGCCTCCGGCTTGCTGAACACGATCCGCGGCCCCTCCCCCTTGGAAGCGTCGGCCAGAAACAAACTGCTCGACTTGATCCGGCGTTCGTCGTCTCGCAGTTTCCGAATATCCAGAATATCGCCCGGCTTCAGCGACAGCCTATTAAGGATTGTGCTGTGACGCGTGTGTGGATGTTCGCCGCGAATCCGCACGTTGATCTTGCCCACGCGGTAACGCTGACCCTCTTCGATATTGTAAACGAGATCAAGTTGGCCCGGCTCCTCAAGGAAACGAGGATCGGCCCTGATGTCGGCGAAGACAAAGCCGCGTCCACCGTAGATATCCCGAATCAGTCCGAGATCCATGTCCATTTTTGACTGGTTAAACGACTCGCCACTCTTGAGCTTGAGATCGCGAGAAAGAAACTCTCCCCGAAACTTGCTGTTGCCAATGAAGGAGATGTTGCGCACGGAATAGCGAGGGCCCTCGTTGATCACGAACGTCAGGAGCGTCCAGTCGCGTCCAGCGGCCTGCACGACTTCCAGTTCCCGGCCCACCCTCGCTTGGAAAAAACCCAAGCTGCGGT
>CAIRDU010000421.1 GCA_903877395.1 uncultured Planctomycetaceae bacterium | reverse complement strand
CGTTGACAAACGCCAAGGCCAGCGGGGGTTGGGGTGGCGATGCGATCGCCCATGCGATCGCCCATGCCAGAAACGTGAGGACGGAGCACGCCAACACAGCGGGCACAAAATAGGCTGCCACTGTGTCGACGACTTTCTGAATCGGCGCACGGCTGCGCTGAGCGATGGCCACCATCGCAACGATGCGGGAAAGGACCGTGTCCCGGCCGACCTTGTCAGCCACCATGAGAAATGAGCCGGCTTGGTTCAGTGTGCCTCCGATTACCGCATCGCCAGACTGCTTTTCAACCGGCATCGGCTCGCCGGTGAGCATCGATTCCTCCACCGTACTCCTACCTTCTAGTAGTCTGCCGTCCACGGGAATTTTTTCGCCCGGACGCACTCGCAACATGTCGCCACCAACCACCGCATCCAGCGAAACGTCTTGTTCGTGGCCATCCCGCACCACCCGTGCCACAGGTGGGGCCAGCGATAAGAGTTCCCGAATGGCACTTCCCGTACGACGCCTGGCTCGCAACTCCAGCAGTTGCCCCAAGAGCACCAGCGTGATGATCACCGCGGCGGCCTCAAAATAGACAGGCACAGCCCCATCGTGCCACAACTGATGCGGGAGAAGGGATGGGAAAAGGACGGCCACAACGCTAGAGAGATAGGCGGCACCTGTGCCAATGGCGATGAGCGTGAACATGTTGAGATTCCACGTCACGATCGACTTCGCACCGCGCTCAAAAAAAGGCCATCCGCACCAGAGCACCACAGGCGTGCTGAGAATGAACTGGAGCCACACGTGGAGCGTGTTTCCCAACCAGCGATCCACCCGCACGCCGAGCATGGGCAACATCGCAATGAAAAACACGGGCACGGTCAACGCCACCGCCACGATCAACCGCTGCATCATCCCTTGGAGTTCGTCGCTGTCTTCGGGCGACTCAGGCTGAAAGATTTGTGGTTCCAAATCCATGCCGCACTTTGGGCAGGCTCCGGGCCCAACCTGCTTGACCTCCGGATGCATCGGGCAGGTGTACATCGCGGCCTCAGCAGGCGAAGCGGCAATCCTAGGCTCGTGGCAACAAGAAGCGTGCAGCTTGGCGAGAACCTGCGGCACAAGAAATTTTTGCAGGCACTGTTCGGAACAAAAAAAGAATCTCTGACCATCCCGCTCTGCATGGCGGGCATTTGCCTCGTCGACGGTCATGCCGCATATCGGATCTTTGGCCATCGCGGATCACCTTTAACAGGGGCCGCGGATCGATCCAGATCCGCACGCCACCCTGCTACTCTACACGATGCCCCGATCCTGAGCCGTTATGAACACACACGCTCACACTTCTTCTGGCGTAACGCCAGCGAGCAATGGCTCGCTGGCCTTTGGATTATCAATCACCAAGAATTCCGGCGAGACTTCGTTGCGTCGCTTTGTTCGGCCCGTATTGAACCTTGCGGTGGCTCTGTCTTTGTGCCCGCAAGCCCAACTATTTCTTCACTTGCCGCTTGGCTGCGGCGCGAGAAGCGGCGGCTTGGTCCGGTCAATGATGGTTCCATCAAACACGATTCTGGTATCCGTCACATTCACCAACTCATTGAGTTCGTAGACGTTGCGGTAGCCGTACCCGTAGAGGGTGATGTACGTGGGGACATTCAAAGCAAGCATGCGTGGCTTTTCCTGCCACGCAAACTGCGACTGCAACCCGTCTCGTGGCCGGGGCACGAAGACTTTTGTGGCAAAATCAGTTTGGTTCCCATCAAAATTGTTGTTGCAGTAGATTAGAACCGTGGTCTCTTCGGAGGGAATGACCTTTCTCAGGTTCTCTTGAGTGAAGTCGGTAAAGCTCAAGTGCTTTGCGCCCTTGAGATGTATTCGCTCGTATCGAAATGCAGAGCGTGTGTCGAGAATGATGACGTTGGGCTGTGTGCTCATCTTCAGAAACGCGCCTAGATCGACCAGTCGCTTTTGTCGATGCGGCTCAACTTCGGCGACTAGGCTCTTGAAGTCGTCGTAACTCACCTTGGCCTTGGGATACGTTTTCTCCTCCGCCATGACCGCATGCGCAGCCAGCAGAATCGCCAGAGTAGCCATCGCCTTCGTCGTCATATTTGCTCTCCTGCCGAATGTTGACCTGCCCCATGGCTGGTACCCGTTTCTACGCGTTCTACGCGAGAGATTGCCCTGCCAAGTGTACACCCGTCGCCACAGGGATCTGAGACGCAATAGATGAGCGTACTGCAGACACTTGAGGCACCAGCCGAGGGAAACACTCATCGCCGCAGCAGTCTGACGACCGACAATCGTACGCGCACATCGGGGTGCGTGGTGTAGAGCCGGTGGTGCATGCCGTCGTCCACAAGCATCGCGCTGGAACACTTCGGGTGATTGGGGTCGACCGGCACAACCGGGTTGCCACCATATTTTTCCCAGTGCAAAAGATCGCGGCTCGTGGCGATGCACGTGCTCCACTGGCCCCAATCTTCCAAGGCACTGGCGTGGTAATAGGCGTAGTAGCGGCCGCAGTGCTTGATGATCTGGTCCACTGCGATGGCATGGCGGTCGTAGAGATCGGGGCCACAGGCGAGCACGGGCTCATCGCTGAAGTTTGTAAATATCTGAGCGTCACGGGAGGTGGCCAGCCACACGCCCCGATCCCGGCGTTCGTAGAACAAATACCAGATGCCCTTTTCGTGCCACACTGTCGGCGTGCCGCGCGGGCCTTCGGGAATCGTCGCGCCTGTTGTGAGGCGGATGTCGAGCGGCCCCTGCTGCTGCCAGTGGATGCGATCGACTGATGTCAGCGCGTGGGCGATGTCGCCTATGCCCTCGGCAAACATGTGGTAGCGGCCACACCGTTTGACAATACACATATCCTCGATCCACGCATTGGCTACGAGTGGATTGCGATCGGATCGATTCCAGTTGAGGCCGTCGGCACTCGTGGCATAGCCCAGCCGTCGCACATCATCGCGGTCAGAGTTGGACCCGGTATACCAGAGGTGCCAGCGGCCGCCGTCGCGGGCAATCCAGCCCCGCTCTCGTAGGTCGCGATCCCACGCCCCCTCGCCGCCGCCGGCAAACAGCGGCGATCCAGAGGCTGGCCCAAAGTCGACCAGTTCGCTCGGAAAGTTGGTCTCGTGGGCACGGGCGCCCAGACGCCCCCCGCCTGCCGGATCGATTCCAACCAGAGTCAGAATCACAATGGTTGCCAGAGCGTGGCAAAGCGTCCGGACAATGATCGATCTCTTTGGCATCGCACCAGCATACCTTGCTCGAGCCCCGCAGCATCCCAGCAGGCAGGGTAGAATCGGGCCGCATGGTATCTCCCACCCATCACTCATCGCTCACGCGGCAACTGGTCGTGCCAGTGGTGGGCCTTTTGCTGGCCGCCGTGCTGGCCAACGTAGCCTTTGCGGCATGGCTGGCGGCACGACGGTCGACGGAGGCAGTCAGGAAGCAACAGATGCAAGTGGCGACGGCTCTAGCGGCATCCCGAGTCTCGCTTTCGATGCCGGTGCTGGATGCTTTGCATCGGCTGACCGGCAGCCATTTTATCGTCTGGAACGAAGCTTCGAGCGTGCGGGGCCTTTCCACGCTCACGCCAGACTCGCTTAACTCAATAGACAACGCCCGAATCGCTTCGGGTATCGCGGTCGCCGCAATCACGGTTGGCACACAGCGGTATCAGATCGGCGTTGTGCGCTCGCAAGGCGTGCGGCCAGAGACGGTGCTCGTGCTCACTCCGCGAGATGCCCTCGTGGGCACCACGCTGGACGCCGTCTGGCCGGTGCTGGCAGTCGCCGCGGCCACGCTCGCCGTGCTCATCCCGCTCGGCATGCGCACCACGGGTACGTTGGCTCGGCGGATCGGCAGCATCGAGCGGCATGTCGGGAGGATTGCCGAAGGGCAATTTGGCGAACGTCTGGTGGAAGCCAGGGCCCGGCACACCTGGCCCCATCCGGAGCCAACCGACGAAATCGGCCGGCTCGTCATCGGTGTCAATCGGATGAGCACGATGCTCGGCGAACTGCGAACGTCGCTGGTTGCCGGCGAACGGCAGCGATTGCTCGGTCAACTTGCTGCCGGCTTCGCACACGAACTGCGAAACGCCATCACCGGCGCCCGACTCGCAATCGATCTGCACCGTCGCCGCTGTCCAATGACTGCCAGTGCCCAAGAGGCCCACACCCGCCTGCTTGATTCCCCTCCCGATCAAAGCCTCGCCGTCGCGATCCGTCAGTTGGGCATTGTCGAAGAGGAGGTTCGCGGCCTGCTGGCTCTGGGAAAGAAAACAGAAGCGAAGCCAAGCGTGCTCTCAGTCGATACGCTGCTGACAGAGGTTCGCGATCTGACATCGCCGCGGTGCGAGCACGCTGGCGTGCAATTGCACTGCGAACATCCGATGGGCCTGGAGGTGTTCGGCCGTCACGACACGCTCCGTGCTGCGATGGTCAATCTCGCACTCAACGGCATCGACGCGGCAGGGCACGGGGGTACTGTGTGGCTTTCGGGCACTGCTCTTCTTTCCGGCGCTGGGTCGCAGGAGCATGTGGCTCTGGCCGTTGTAGACACGGGTCCTGGTCCGCCGGAAGCGATCCGTGAAGCGTTATGCGATCCTTTCGTGACCGGCAAGATGGAAGGGATCGGCCTAGGACTGACCGTGGCCAAAACCGTGGCCGAAGAACATGGAGGCACGCTGGAATGGGATCGCGTCAACGACCGCACGCGATTTACGATCCTACTCCCAAGAAGTGGTGAAGGCGCGAGCCACTGGGAATGTGCGTGAGCCAAATGGCGCGGTACAATCCTACTCGCACCTCCCTGCTCGTTGCGTCATGCTACACAGCCGCACCGAGCAAAACGTCTGCGTGATCGCATGAGCCGCATTCTGATTGTTGACGACGAACCGGCTATTGGCTGGAGCCTGCGCGAGTTGCTCTGCGATGACGGTCATGTGGTCGAACTGGCCGCCAGCGTCGAGGCAGCGATTGATATCTGCTCGCGATTCACACCGGATGTCTTGCTTTTGGATGTGCGACTGCCGGGCCGCGACGGCCTGTCTGCAATGCCTGAGTTTCGCGCACTGGCCCCGCACGCGGCCGTTGTGGTCATGACGGCCTTCGGGGATCTCGACTCGGCTGTTCGTGCCGTGCAGGCCGGTGCGTTTGAGTATCTGGTCAAACCGTTCGACTTGAATCGCGTGTCGGATGTTGTCTCACGGGCATTGGCGGATCGGGCCAGCGAAGCCGTGCCGGCGCTGGCGGCGACAAACGCAAGCCTCTCGCCAGGCCTTGCGCTGGTGGGCAGTTCGCTCCCGATGCAGCGAGTGTTTCAGCAGATTGCTCTGGTGGCTCCAAGCGATCTGCCCGCCCTCATCACAGGCGACACAGGCACTGGCAAGGAACTCGCCGCGAGGGCCATTCATGCCCATAGCCATCGACGCAACAAGCCGCTTCTCACCACGAGCCTGGCGTCGCTGGCGCCCAGCGTGATCGAAAGCGAACTCTTCGGCCACGTGCGAGGCGCATTTACCGGCGCCACAGTCGATCGGCAAGGGCTCTTCGAACTGGCCGACGGTGGCACGATCTTCCTCGACGAAATCGGAGACGCGCCGCCGGAAGTGCAGGTGAAACTCTTGCGGGTGCTCGAACACCGCGAGATCGTGCCTGTTGGATCGGCTGTTGTGCGGTCGGTGAACGTGCGTGTGATCGCAGCGACCAATCGGGATCTCACAGCAGCGATGGCCTCGGGGCATTTCCGCGAGGATCTCTACCACCGGTTGCGGGTGTTTCCAATCCATATGCCGAACTTGGCCACACGGTTGGAGGATGTGCCGGCGCTGGTGGCGTGTTTTCTGAGCCGCCACACCGACGGTCTGCATGCACCAGCGGCATCGGAGGCATTTCTGGCAGCAGCATGCGCAAGGCCGTGGCCTGGCAACGTCCGCGAACTCAAGCACGCGGTGGAGTATGCCCGCGTCGTGGCCAGAGGGAGCACGCTCCGGTCAGAACACCTCCCGCCGACAACCAACGCTTTCCCGGTTGAAAACGCATTCCTGCGGCCGACTGACCAGACGGCCGACCAACAGATGACCGCCGCGATTGGGGCGTGGATAACAGCGGTCTGGCAGGAGGGCGAATCGGAATCCGGATCGCTACACAAGCGGCTTATCCAATTGGTGGAAGCGATCTTGGCACAAGAAGCTGTAGAACGCACCGGGGGCAACCGAACCGCCGCCGCCAAACTGCTCGGTCTCGACCGGGCAACGCTCCGCGACAAACTCAAGCGGTGAAAGATTCACCGCGCGGTGAAAAAATCCTCGCTAGCCAGCAACCAAACGAAATCTCTTTCACGCCCAAAACAGCCCGAAAACTCTTGTGCGACCGGTTCCACCGTGTCTGCGTGGACACCGGCGAGTGTTTCGTCGTTCGCTGCCTGCACGGGTTGAATAAGAACCTTGCTTGGCACACCGTATGCATGGTTGGGCTGACATGCATACCCACACTCGAAAAACAGGCTGCCGTGGCTTCACGCTCGTGGAACTGCTCGTCGTGATTGCCATCATCGGCACGCTCGTCGGCTTGCTGCTGCCAGCCGTGCAGGCCGCCCGTGAGGCAGCGCGTCGCAGCCAGTGTGTCAACACGATGAAGCAGGTCTCGCTTGCGTGTCTGAACTACGAAAATGGAAGGAGGAGGCTGCCGCTGGCTCTGGATACGAAGGCCATCTTCAGTTGGGCACCGCAGGTGCTGCCCTTCCTCGAGGAAGCCAGCATGGTCGCACAGTACGACACCGCTGTCGGCTGGTGGTTGTCGCCCACGAATCGGCCGATCGTGGCCCGCCAGTTGAGCGCCGTGCAATGCCCTTCCACTCCCACGCTCAACCGGATCCAAGACAAGCCTGAGACGACAACGGAATATAAGACTGGTGCGTGCGGCGACTATTTTACGCCGGCCGGCGTCCACCCTGTTGACGCAAATGTTTTTTTATCTTTAGGGGAGCAGATCACCGGGGACACACGCGGCGCTCTGTGCTGGTTTTCCTCCGGCACCAACACAAAGCTCGCCGGGCTCAACAACAAGGGATTCGCAAATTCCAAGAACAGCCTCAAAGACATCACCGACGGCACATCAAAAACGATTCTGCTGGCGGAGTGTGCCGGCCGGGAGGATGTCTACCGTGGACGCACAAAGTATGCCGTGGATTACTTTGCCACCGGACCGTTCGGCAAAGCCATCCGCGCCCGGGGCGGGGCGTGGGCCACGACCGACAACGCCTTCATGATCGGATCGATCAAGCCGTGGACATCCGGAAGCCTGCCGACGCTCGGCGATATCCCCACCGCTCCGGCAATCAATAGCTCGAACGAATGGGGCCACTGCTTTTATGCATTTCATCCCGGCGGCGCGAATGTGGCGATGGCCGATGGGTCGGTGCAATTTCTAAGCGACACAACCCCGCTGCGACTGCTGTGCACGTTGGTCACGCGGGCGGGCGGTGAAACGGATGCTATGCCCTGAATGTCGCCGAGGGTTTCCAATCCTTTTCTTTGACGCATCTCCCATCTAAAATACTGGACGTGTCTCACTTCCTTGTTTTTGAATAGGAGATTGTCATGGACATTCTGGGCGAAATTCTGAAGCAGGTTTTGGCTGGAGCTGCGGAACAGCAAGCTCCGCAGCAGCGGGCTCCAACACCCCAGCAGCGGCCCCCCCAAGCCGCGCCTCCGGGCATGCCATCTCCCGATGATCTGGCTGATATCTTCAAGCAGATCTTCGGTGGCGGCAGCGCGGAAAAATTGCCTGAGGTCGTCAAGCAATTTGAGGAAAAGGGTATGCGCGACCAGGTCGATTCGTGGGTGCGACCCGGCCCTAACAAGCCGGTCGACCGTCGTCAGATCGAGGATGTGTTTGGAACTCGTGAAATCGATGAACTGGCACGCAAGCGGAATATCGATCGGGAGCAACTCGCCGAGGTGCTCAGTCGGTATATTCCGAAGATCATCGACGAACTCACGCCAAGCGGTCAGATGCAGGCCAGACGCTAGCCGTTGGAGTTTGCCGTTTTTGAGGATTCGCTTGGAGCGGGCCGTGTGTATGCCGCGCGGCCCGCTCCTGCGGCGGACGCGCCCGAGAAGATACGGTATACTAGATCG
>CAIRDU010000420.1 GCA_903877395.1 uncultured Planctomycetaceae bacterium | reverse complement strand
AGGAGCAGGCCTTCGGTCCCGACGGCCATTTTCGGGAACGCCTTCGGAAATGCGTTTGGATCTGAATGGCTCAAGCCAGCCAAAGCCCACGAGGCTGGAGCCAGCGAGCCTTGCAGGCGGCGGAGGATAGAAGGAACAGGGACAAGCGTCAATCTGGCTCGACACGCAGGAAAGTAAGCGATGGCATGGGCTGAACGGATGCATCGAGAAGCGTCCCGCTGGGCTGCGGAGGGCTTTGACCTCCTTTTCCCACCCCGATGCGTGCTGTGCCGTGGTGACATCCCACCGGGTTCCGATGCGGTCGAATCCTGCGCATCTGCGTGCCATGCCGCGGGCACGTCGCTGGATCGCACACTGTGTCAGGCGTGCATGCGAGCTGTGTCGACTGACGTGAGCCGCTGCCTCCGCTGCGGCGAGCCGAGTGCTGCTGGCGATGGCTGTAGTCGCTGCCGCGGCCGGCGGTGCGACTGGGACGGTATTGCTGTGTTGGCCAGCTACGGCGATCGGCTGCGGGATGCCGTTCTGCGAGCAAAGCACCCCGGGGGCATCGATGTTTGTCAGGCCTTGGCAACGCTGTTGGTGCGCAAGCAGTGCGACACATTCGCGGCATGGCAAATCGACGCTGCCGTGCCCGTGCCGATGCACTGGTTTCGAAGGGCGGTGCGAGGCACAAACGCAGCCGACGAAGCGGCTCGCCGGGTGGCACGGCTCATGGGAGTGCGGTTTCTCGTCGCCCTCTCGCGGTCCAAGGCCACCCGCATGCAGAATGAGATCCCCGTGCACCAGCGTCGGGGGAATGTCTCCTCGGCATTTCACGCTCGGCGGTCCGTGAACGGCAAACGCATTTTGCTCGTTGACGATGTGGTCACCACCGGAGCAACGCTGGCAGCTTGCCAGCAGGTGCTGATGGCTGCTGGAGCAAGAGCCGTTTTTGTAACGGCGATTGCGAAAGCCGATCGGTCAGAGGACGCGATCAGAAGTTGAGTCAAACGTAAATCGTGAGTGAAGTCGGTTGGTGTGTGGAGCCATCGCAATGCAATCAGTAGAAGCATCATCGAAACAATTATCGCCAGAAGTTCCGCGAGTGATTCGCGTCGGCACGCGTGCCAGCACGCTTGCTCGCACGCAGACGCAATGGGTGGTTGATTGCTTGCGGTCGCAAGGCCACAGCGTGGCAATCGAAACGATATCGACGCGGGGGGATGACAGCCAGAACGTGCCGATCGCTCAGGTCGGAGGCGACGGCGTGTTTGTGAGAGAATTGGAGCGTTCCCTGCTCGAGCATCGCATCGATGCTGCCGTCCACAGCCTCAAAGATCTGCCCACCGCCGAGACGCCAGGACTCACGCTGGCATGCGTGCCCCTGCGAGCCTCCCCGTTTGATGTGCTCGTCAGCCGCGAACACCCCACGCTCGAGTCGTTACCGGCGGGGGCCGTCGTGGGCACATCAAGCATTCGCCGAGCGGTGCAGGTGAAGGCCCTGCGAAGCGATGTAGTCGTGCGGGGCATCCGTGGCAACGTGGATACTCGACTACGGCGGCTGGACGACGGCGAATACGATTGTATTGTGCTGGCGGGAGCGGGCTTGGAACGGCTGGGGCTGGCCCATCGAATAAGCCAGGTCTTACAGCCAGATACCTTCTGGCCGGCAGTCGCTCAAGGGGCACTTGTGATCCAGATTCGGGCCGACGACCAACCGCTCAAGGAATCGCTTCGAGCCATCGACGATCTGCCTACCCACCTAGCCGTGCGGGCAGAACGTAGCTGTTTGGCCGCCTTAGCAGGGGGCTGTTTGGCTCCAATTGGGGCGTGGGCCAGCCAGAGTGCCGACGGTAGGCTGAAAATCGGGGCTTGCGTGCTTGAGGATTTGGGAGATCGCGTACACAGGATAATTGCCTCTGCATTCGGCCCAGCAACAGCCCCGGAAGAGCTCGGTTGCATTGTGGCAAGCCGCCTGCGGGAGTTGGGGGCCGATGCGATGCTCGCCCGAATGAGGGAAAAAGGAAATCTGTAAGGAAGCCCCCGTCGAACAGAAGGCCACTATTTTAGGTGGTATTTACACAGGGGGTTTGCAGGTAGTCTTCTCGCTCCGTGTTTTTTAGTAGCATTGAATAAAAGAAATAAAAAAATCGGATTCAAGTAACTTGATTTTAAATTAAAGGAGCCGTACACTACCTTTACTTGAATAGGTCGTGGACTGACTTGGCCCCTGAAACGAAATTACTTCCATTACATGAATCTGGTGGCATTCAATCCTATGAGTAAAGTCAAAGAGCATGCTTTCGTAGTCCGGCGGGAGGTTTTAGAATCATGAAATCGGTAGCCGTCAAAGTGGTGATCGTTGACGATCATGAGGTGGTTCGTCGTGGGTTGGTAAGTTTGCTTGCCGGATCCAACATAAAAATTGTGGGCGAAGCGACAACCGGCGATGAAGCCCTCAAACTGACACGCAAGCATAAGCCGGACGTCGTGTTGCTCGATATTCGGATGCCAGGCAAGGATGGCCTAGTCACGCTCGAACGGATTCGAAAGGACATGCCCAACGTGCGGGTTGTGATGCTTTCGACATTCGACAATCCAACATACGTCGCCCGTGCAGTGGCTGCCGGCGCGCACGACTACATTCTTAAGGGGTCAACACGAGCAGAACTCGTTCAGTCGTTGACTGGTGCCGCAGCAGGCCAGTTGCCCAGCCGGGCTGGTGAACTCAGGCGGGTTGCCACAACGATGGCCAACCGAGTGGCCACACCCCATCCAGACATTCCGCTCACGCAGCGGGAAACGCAAGTGCTCCGCCACCTAGCTTTGGGTCTCTCCAATAAAGAGATCGCCCTGTCGCTGACGATAAGCGTTGAAACAGTGAAGGAACACGTTCAGAATATTTTGCGAAAAATTGCCGTTAGCGATCGCACGCAGGCTGCCGTCTGGGCTGTCCGCAAAGGTCTCGTCTAAATCGCCGTGGGATTCACGGTCGGTGTCGGGCAATTCCCCTCTGCAGGCCCGAATTAGCGAGCCGACGGGGCACGGTTTCACCGTGCCCGAGGGTGTGCTTTTGCAAACACATCCAGTAGTTTTGTAGTGGTTACGTGCGTGTAGATCTGCGTGGTGACAAGGCTCTTATGCCCGAGCAATTCCTGCACGCTGCGAATATCAGCCCCAGCGTCGAGCAGGTGAGTGGCAAAGCTATGGCGAAGCGTATGCGGACTGGCGCGACGAGAGAGGTCGGCAGTGGCCAGATGTTTTTCGAGCAAACGGCCTATTCCACGCACCGAGAGCCGGTTGCCGAATCGGTTGGTGAAGAGCGGTTGTGAACCGTTCTGAGCCATGGCCTGCCTGGGGCGAACGGCCAGCCATTCCCGAATCGCATTGTGGGCGTGCGAGCCCACGATGCCCATTCGTTCGCGCCGCCCCTTGCCTCGCACGCGGATCGTTCCGCCGCGCGAGTCTAGATCGGCATCGTTGAGCGTAACGAGTTCTTGCACTCGTACGCCGGATGAATACATGAGCTCCAAAATGGCTCGGTCGCGGAGGCCGCCGACAGCGGCCGACTGGGGGGCGGCAAGCAGTCGAGAGATCTCGTCGCCTGTCAGAAACTTTGGAAGTTTGCGGGCTCGCTTGGGGCTGCGAAGTGGCTTAGCGGGATTGGCGATTACCCAGCCCTCTCGTTGCCCAAACGTGTAGAAGCTTCGCGTGCTGGCCAGCTTTCGAGCCACGGTGGAGGCCGCATAGCCTGCTGCGTGCAGGCCACCAGCGAACCGGCGAAGGATTGTACTGGAGGCTTCTCCTGGCATAAAACAGGCGGCGGAAACCAGGAATTCCTGGAGTTGCAAGAGATCTTCCCGATAGCTCTTGAGCGTGAGCGGCGAGGCGCCCCGTTCGGATGCCATAAAACGCAGAAAGCGTTCGATGGCTCCAGAAAACGTTTCCTGCGAAGCAGCCCTTCTGAGACCCATGGCTTCGGTGCCTATTCTCACGCAGCGCGGTCGGCAGGGGGCACAAAACGTACCCGATTGGATCGTCGTGAACTCTGCCGAACCTTCTGTCCCAAGACGGCGGCGTCGTACCAAGAGAAGCTGAGCTCTGGGTTTGAGGCGTAGCGGCCAAGGACCCGAGTGGCCTCGGCGCGGCTGTCGTCGTCGTAGAGGAAAACGTATCGTTCTCCACCCTTGACGAGCGCGATGACGTTGATGTCGTGAGCTGGCATGGAATCTCCCCAAAAAAAAGCACGGTGCTCGCCATTTCGCGCGCCGTCGAAGGGGAGTATCGGCCAGCAGGGATCGTTGGGTGCAGCCTTCTCTTGAGCACCCCCCTACTTTATCACCCTCAGTGTGGTTCCAGCTAAAAGAGATCGGCGAAGCCACGCAGCCCAATCGGCTCCCTGGCGGTAAATGGCTCGCCGTGGGTGGTTCCAATCATTGAACCCCACCATGCGGCCGCAGCCTCCACCCGTTCTAGAACCGTTGGCTTCTGACTGGCCGAAAATTGGCTGGCATAGCATTCCAAGCAGCGGCGTTTGATGTGCCACATGGCAGAGATGTCGACCACAAAGGCGGGCTTTACAACCAGTTTCAGGTGCACGCAGGAATAGTGGTAGATGCGTTCCGGATGCCAAGGCTCTCCGGGCAGATCGCATTTGGTGAGCTTGGCCCAAAATCTCGCAGCGTTCACCAGCCGTGTAGCCGCCGTATGATCGGGATGAGCATCGATCCAGTGGGGGGCAAAGAGCCATCGTGGCCGTGTGCGTCGGATCACAGTGGCCACGCTCGCCCTGGCTGCGAGCGTGGCCCGCAGTCGACGGTTGGGGAGGCCTAGGTTCTCTCGCCAACTGATTCCAAGTGCAGCGGTTGCCGCGGCGGTTTCACTGGCCCTGATTGCCACGGATCCGAGCGGCGTCGGTTCGCCGTCGGTGAGATCGAGCACGCCCACAGAAAGTCCTTGTGACTGCATGAGTGCGATGGTGCCAGCCATGCCAAGTTCGGCATCGTCGGGATGGGGCGCGATCACAAGTGCATCGAGCATTGCCGTTGTTTCCTTCTGTGTTGGATCCGAATCCGCAGTGT